>SCRK01000264.1 GCA_004298075.1 bacterium
CGCCAAACAGCTCTCCGGAGAATACCCCTAGCTCTGTGGAGAATAAGGCGCGCTGGCTGTGCCTGTCGGATATTTCAGGAAGGTAGGCTTCCAGGGTGATGTCGGCCAGGAGGGGGGAATTTTCGGCCAAGGCAGATGCCGCCTGTTTTAACGGCAAGCTTAAAACTATTTCAATAATATTAGAATCCTTGGCAAAGGCATCAAAATTACCACCTGCCAGGATGATTATATTTTTCATGTGGTGCAATGAGTAAAGGGTATCACGCATATGCGGCTCTGCAAAATAAGGGAAATTGATCAAGTAAAGCTCTTGCGGCTGTATCCAAGAGTGCCCCATACTTATTGTAATTCTCAGCATCCCCTTGTCATCATCTATAGATAATCGCACATTCATAAATCGTAATAACGGATCATCAAGAAGACTTTGCACCCCATTTTCTATCCCCACGGGCACCAAAAGAGACAATCCCTGCATTTCGCCCGGCCTGTTTACGCTCACGATCTTATATGGAGGTAATGAAGCCTCTTCAGCCGAGGTATTTAAACTCCGGACGAATTCAATCAGCGTCATCAATTCAGATTCAGGATACATATCCTTCCCGTACGCCAAAATATCTTCTGTTACTCCTTTTATTCTCTTCATTTCAGAAAGAATAATGGTATACTGCGGCAACGCCTTTAAATCGAGAGTTTCTAAATGGCAGGCCTTCTCTTCCAGCGCAGAAATGAGTTCTTCGATCTCAATTAACTGGAGCATTATTTCTTTTGACAAACGCTCTAAGGCTTGGCCGCAATCCGCATCAGAATAGATGCTCCCTGAAATGCTGGCTTTCAACAGCTTTTCTATTTCCACTATAGCTATCTCGGCTGAATTACAATTGTCCTTCATATTTGCTGGTAACTCTTTTGCTAAACGCCGGAATAATCCTCCGGTGGAGGCAAGCGGAATCCTGAGCAAATGCGCCAGCTTAGAAAAAAGGTAAACACGGCAGCATTGCGCGTAGGTTTCTCGCGCTTCCCTGCGCACAAGTTGTTCAGCATCTTTTAACAAAGCTGACACAAAAACTGTTGTGTTTACTTCAGACATTCTCTTTAAGTCTCTTGCCAAACGAACCTTATCCTGGATTGTTCCGTTTTGAATAATAAAGCGCAACGCTTCTCTGGCCGCCAGTAATTCTCTTGCATGGCTGACCAAGATCAAAAACGCGGAATCTTTATCATCATCAGAAATATACGGATCAATATATTGTTTCGCGTAAGGGAGAAAATGGGCAAAATTGTTGATTTCTCGATTATTTCTACCGTCAACAATAACTTCAAACTCGATCTCCGACTTGCCTTCTATCGGCTCTATTTTTATTTTCTCATCTTTAAGATGCCTGATCGCGAATATTTTACACTGTAATTTACCGACCCCTTTGGGGCGAATAGGCACCTCAAGCCTGAATGAATTACCCTTCTGCGCAAGGTCATCATCCATAATCTTTCCCGCTAGAGCCCTAATCATCACATCCTCGCGTTTTACTAAATCATAAACTGGCTTTTCTTTATAGACATTAGCCACCTCAACCTTATCCATATATACGATGCTGCGCATATTATCAGAGACGCTCAAGAAAGGTTTTTCATGTAATAATGAAAGTACCTCGGCACCGCTCATCTCCCTATCCATAACCACGGTCACATATAAATATAATACTTCGTGCAAGAATAGGCATGTCGGAGGCGGCTGTATCCCATCTCTTCTTAAACTCGTTTCCAGGTTATAGATTTTAAACACCGTCGAGTTATCGGTATCTGCGACTGCAGAGCTTGCGCCATTGGTTATAACGCTATTCCAAATAGCACTCGAGGATAACTGCTGTCTTTCTTTTAAAGCAGTGATTACCATACGGCGTATTTTAAGGTATAGTCTGTATGTGCTTCTAAACCCTCCAGTTTTGATTTCCGTAATATTATCGATATGGGGATACTTGCCTGCGCCAAAATCTTTCATGCCGGTACCCTTATCTGATTCTTTAATTTCATTAACTGACATCCCAGAACGCTCCGAGCGCACACTTGCAGGCGCAAGTAGCATAAGGCGCATAATAAGATTATTCAGCAATGGGTTTGACTCTGTACTACAGATGATTGTTCCCCTCCGCTGTTTTCCAACATTAGAGGCGATAACCGCATTACTTACATACTGTTCAAAATCAGCTCTTGCTTCCGTGGTGCGCATCAGTTGATAAAATATCAAACGCTCTTCCAGAGGGAGAAGATAAATTAGTTTGCGGATTGACAACATCTCCCCAGGCAATGTGATTGTGGTATCGTAATATTTACGCTTAATTCTTATCTGCACAGGATCAACATCGTTATTAATATCCGAGAATGCCCTTTTAAGCCTCGCTCTAAACTTCTTTACGTTATTAAGGTATTCCTGAAAAACAGCACATCCTTTTTTCCTCATCAGGAATGCGGCTGCAAGAGCATGCCAACCGGAGTTAAAAGTATCTTTATCTAGGAAACAGGCTAATGCATACATAATCTCCCTATGGAGTGAACCACGTAAGCCGGTTATCTCAATGCTAAACGGTTCAATTAGCGACCTTACCAGACGATTTCTGGATTTATTTGCTTCTATTTTAACCGGCATACTGAAACCAACTACAGTATACTCGTCTTTTTCGCTCTTTGCCCACATTCTTCCGCAAGCCGCATCTACCATTTTCCAGAGACTAGGAAGCCCTAAACGCCAGCTTTGCTTAGTTGTTTTCGCTTCTTTTTTAGACTTAAAGATTATTTTGAGGAGTCCAGGATCAATTCCCACTCCATAATCTTTTACCTGTATATGCGCCTGGCCTTGCCTAAAAAATGCTTTAATTTCTACCGGTCTTCCATTAGTAGTATCGCTTTTACTATATTTGACTACATTTTCCAGTAGTTCCGATAAAACTACGCGTATTAAATCTAAAGGTACGAAAATCTTGCCCTTTAAATAAAGCGAAACATATATTTCATACTTCTTTTCCCCTAATTTTGTTTTGGCGATATTATCTATAAATTGCCAGAGGCCATCGCATGGCCAAAAAGACTGTCCTGATGTAGATAGTAAATACATCATCGCCAGCAAAGCTTCCTTACCGCTGCTGACAAAAATATTGACGTACGTCTTAAGTTCCTTTGGAGTCTTTTGCGCGTCTTCATAGTCCAAAAATACTCTCTCCAGTTCTCTGAGGGACTCATAATAAACTTGCCCCTTACTCGCAATGTAGCTCTTAATTTCCAGCTCTAATTTTTGCTGCTTTTTGATATTATCGATTACTTTTCCGTATTTTTCTTGTAAAGCGGCAAATGGCTTTGAAGTTTTTATAAACTTGCGGATTGCCTTAACTAAAGGATCTTTTTTTGGTAATTTATCCAGGATATGCTTTTTATCCATACGGATAATCCATCCATCAATACCAACCATAGGATTCTTAAACGCGTGCATCCATCCCGCGAAACTATGCGCTGTTTTACGCGCAAGTTCTGTACTATCTGCGTAAGAACTCAAAGCCGGCCTGATAACCGGACTTTCCGCACCCAGCCCGGCAACAAGAGAACCTAAGCCGCACCCCACCGGAGAAGAATTTCGCTCCCCGCCAGCCACGGTTAGGTCAGGCGAAATTTTATGTGAAGCCTCCAATGGAGCGCTGCTTAATTGTCTTAATAATAATTTTATAGGAGATTCTGCTACGGGAATCTTACTTTTAGTTTTCTGGGATTCTTTCCGTATGAGAGGGCAGGTTTCATTTCTAGGTGATGCTAATATTTCAAGGACAGGACGGGCTTGCTGATCAGCGCGCTCACCCAAAGCCAAAACAGAGTTTATTCTTACCAGCCATTCTTCCTTTTTGCTCAAAGCTATCCCGATAATGGTTTGCGTAATATTATCATCTTTGTCTTTAGATTTTCCTAAAATCCTGGCAATATTTCCGCGGAATTCAGGAGTATTTGTCTTATCTTGGAGCTCTCCCAGAAGAAATGTCTTTGCCGCTTGTCCAATCGGGGCTCCCCTTTTTAATGCAGCTTCAATATAGTTTAAAATGACAAATTGCTGAGAGTCATTCTTTCCTATCAATGATTCGATAAGCGAATCAATATATACCGGGCCGGGAGCAGTATAGTAATTCTTATTTACTGCGGGAGCGCACCCCGAAAAGAATAATAAGCCCAAAATAAAAACGAGGCTTACAAGCGGTGGGCTGCGAAGATGGGAAGAAAGCCAGCGACTTATGTCTTGACTGAAACTTAAACCAAATACCACAGCACCGAACGGCGCCTGTAGGCGCTCTACGTACCCTTTTATCGTTGAAACAGGCGTAACCGGGCTATTACTCCCAATGGCCTCTGAAGCGAATCTTTCCAATACATCATTTAACTGCTCTTGAGGAAATGCCGGTAAGCTTTCTCTTGCGGATGCAACGAGGACCCTTACTTCCTGGTCATCTCGCAACAATTCTGCGCACGCCTTCATAATGCGCTGGACATTATCAGGATCAATGCCTAATCCTCCGGCACGGCTAGCCATAAAATCAAATGTTTTGGCCAGAGATTGATAAGGATTCTTGGGAGTCCCTTGGCCTCTTAAATAATGCAGCCTTCTTTCGTTGGTGCCGTTTTCAAGCACGTCACCGCCAATAATCAAAATATCACGCGCAAGTAAAATATCTGAAACAGGAATATCTGATTTTTCGCTTAAACTCTGCCAATTGTCTACAGAGTCATGGAAATGATTATGATTCATGGTAATAGCATACGCTACGCCATTCACAATAATCCCCTCTCCCGCGAGTAGCAAAACGGCTAAATATTCGTGGCTGACTGTATCCATAACTGTCTCAAAATCTTTAGCGGCAAAACCTAATACCTCCATAATGTGCAACGTTAACAGCTCAAACAACTGCTCTTTGCTCATATCCTCGTATGTAGTATTAGGATATAATTCTTCTTTAACTACTGGATTTATTCTGGCAAGGTAACCTGAAACCTGCTCCTTGGAGGGATTTGCTTTTGTTCCCACATTCGCTTCCATCCACGATATTACCATTTTTGTCTCATCGCGCAGGGGGAAATAGTCATTTTGTCCGTCAGTATAGTACCGATAGTCATGGCCAAGCCCCAGCCGCTCAAGGATAGGGATGAGCCTGGGATCAAGTTCAAGACGCTCGGCTATCTTACGCACATAAACAGACATGCGCAATTGATGATCCCTGCCTAAAGGCTGATTCTTTGCTAGGATTAAATTCCGCAGAAACTCTACCGGCACATCTTCGATACTTGTCTGAATAGGAGATGACCCGCCTTTTTCATGAAACCCGCAGCTTTCAGCGAGTTGCTGAAAGCTGAATCTTTCTCTTTCGCTTCTTCTAGGGAAAAAATAGGCAATACATATAATTAAACCGGTTATATTCACTATTGTCATTATTGGAATCTGGTACAGAACAACCTTGTATCCTCCTACAAAAGTACACCAAATATTCCATATACTGTGGGCAATTATAGGATATTTAAGACTACCTTTTTTAACATACAAAGAACTATAGATAATCCCCGGCAAAAATGAATAAAACATCCTCAGGTCTAAATAATGAAGCGCGCCGAATATCAAAGAAGAGGCAATAATACTAAAAACAATGTTGCATTTTAGCTTATTAACTAAAAACCATTTAAAAAGCACTTTTCTATTCAGAATTTCTTCCCAAAACGGAGTCACAATAATAGCCGCTGCTGATTGTATAGCCTGGGACCGCAGGACACATTCAGACCTCTCCGCAAAAACATCTGCCATACAATCGAGGAATAGCGTGACTACGAATAATGCAACTACAGATAGGCGCTTTACGGAACTATTTGTCAAGCAAGAAGCCGCCCACCAAAGACCATACAGGCACTTTAGACAATCTGTTGGCATAGAAAAAGTTGCAAAACAAATGTTTTGAGCTGAATCTACCGGCCCGGAGCGGGAGCCAAGCGAATGCGGGAACCATTCCCTGTATACGCCTGAAGAAACTACTCCGAATGCATTATATGCGGATAAACCTGTGGCCAATCCCGCGCAAGGCACATTTGCAAGGATACTTGAGGATTTATTCTTTAAAGCATAAACTACAGGGCTACCTACGAATTTTACATCTGAATGTGTATTTACGCAGGCTCCGACAATCATATCCAGATTATTGAACACGATAGGGTTATTGGAAGCGCCGATTAATTCAACTAATGGTTCAAATTCCCCATCGTCAAGCCCAAACAAAGGCAGATCATTAAGATATTTCTGCAGCGCTCCCGTAATTTGCGGATCCTGAATTGCCGCTATAAGCTCAGCAGGGACATAAATAAAGCTTCTTTTACCGGTAAAGTGGTCTAAAAGTATTTCTCTTAATAAATAGATAGTGCTGATTTTAGTAATAAATGGCGCGCTGTCATCTTGTCCCAAAAATCTCTCGGCATCAAAAATCATATTATGTATTTGATAAAATCCATTGCGGCTATGCCACCAAACAGGATTAGGCGTAAGTGCGCGCGCAAACAGGAATTCCCGCAATTGAGCGTATCCTCTTTCTTGGCTACTGCCTGATAAGATATAGCGTAAATGCGGATGCTCATACGCAGCTAAAAACTGCTCCGCAAAATTTACCGCAGAAACCTTACGTAGGAAGTAATTACCTTGAATACGGCAATAGGAAAGTGTGCCCGTAGAAAAATCAATTAATGGCGCTACAAAGTACATAAATCTTCCTGCTCTTGCAAGCTTAATCAGCCGCAAGAATCTTTCATGCCAGGCTCTGCCGCTGCCTTCTCCCTGTTCAGGTAAATGCTTCTTTGGGGAGCCCTCCCGAATTAATTGATATCTCGGCTTTTCTCCTGTTCTACACTTAACTTCCTGGCGCAGACGAAGAAGGAATGCATCATTTTTTGCTGACTCTCCCCTTTTCTTGCCATCATACACATTCTTAATCATTACTTGCTTCGACCCAGGGAACTCTATAGTAAAACAGCTTATTACCTCTGCCATACGGGCTATGATTTCATCCTGGCTTAACGAAAGCATACGGCTTAAACGCTCAACCTTGGCCGCATCCCAGCTAAAACCTATGCCCAATTTATCTCCGGCTACCTGTTTTAACTGCCGGACAATACCTTGAAATTCTTCTTGCGGCATAACAATCAAACCAAATCCATTTGTAATTATATAAAGGCGGTTTAAATCCTTATCTTGTTCAGAAGCTTCTTTAAACGCTTCTACGCAAGCTATAAGCCGAGGCATATCATCACAGCTGTCTTCGCCAAACAAAGCAATTGTCTTAAAGCCGGCGTCAAAAATACTGCGCACTAAATCCTTTGCCTCAAGGATAGGCATAGGATTGAGCAACTTTCTTCTATAGGCACGGGCAATCTGCGCGTAGCACCAGCTGCATCCTCCGGAGCAAACCCCTGCTCCGTTATTTTGAATATCAAGCTGGAACCTTGCGTCCTGCAAGATTTCAGCCATTGACCCGCGTTTTTCATTGTAACGCACCTGCCACAAAAGCTGATTAGCCTCTTGCCAATCGACAATAGCGCTCTGCGCCGACTCTGTCTTCCGGTACTCTACGCCATTCATGCCGTCTATACGCTTTGTAAATGTAGCATCACTTATTCGTATCCGGTCAACCGTATCGCGCCAATTATACGATTTAGTATCTGGAAGAATATACTTGCGCAGGGGCTGGAAAAACTCCGGCGTTTCGTTACCCCAAGACTGCTCCATAAAATATATGCTTATAATCGGGGCTCTTTCTGAATCGCTGAAATAATAGTACCCCTCCTCTATAAAATCTGATAATTCCCAAGTGCTTTGCTCTGCGGAAATACGCTCCCTCCTCCCTAAACGAAGATATTCAACTAATATTCTGGGGTTAGGAGCGATATGAATTAACCTGATTATTTCTCTTATCTTTTCGGGACTAACCTTATCCGCTATTCTAAAGAGATAATCGGCGAGGAATACAGTTGAATAACCTTGCGCTTCTAGCGGTACCAAATATGTAATAATCAAATTGGCCTTCGCCTGCGAATCCCTGTGCTTAAAAGCGTATTCTGTCAACCGCATCCTAAGATTAAAAGCGATTTGCCTTACAATAGGTAAGGCCAGGAATTTAGCCGTCAAATAACAGGCCGGCGCAAAAAACAGGATATCGGCGAAGCTTAAATTAATCGCGGCCGCCATATTGGTGTCGATTGAAGAACTGACAGTAGGGTCTAGGGCGATTATCTGAGCCTGATTCTGGATATTTAAAGCTACTGTTTGCCGATTGGGCCCGTCGCGGGAGCCAAGTGAATGCGGGAACCATTCCCTATATATACCTGAAGAAACTACTCCTAATGCATTATATGCGGATAAACCTGAAAGATTCTTAAAAGTTGCTCCTTTTATACTTCCACTAAATAATTGTTTCTTATTCAAATAGTAATTAACCGGGCTGGATACATATTTACTGTCGGTGCGCGTAGTGGCGCAGGCGTCAAATTTTGCTATTGAACCAAGACTACTACTCGATGAATCATTTCTTGATGCAGTCAAATTCACCAACTCCTCTGCCTGTTTAAAACCTGCCTGGATATGAGCCAGACTCTTAAAGTCGTTGATTTTCTCCGTAGGCGTGTAAATGAAGCCTGAGCAGATAATACCCGGCAGCTGGGTGAAATCACCGTATACAGCATCAGTTCGTATTGCGCCATCGCCTTTTGTGTCATGCTTAAGGTAACGGAAGAGTTTTCTGCCCTTAATCTTTGCATTTAAACCCTTTACCGCAGCAGCATAGCGCATAGCATTATACGGCCACATATAATCACCAGTAGTAGCATAGAACTTCTTAAATTGATCGCTCTTAATACCTAAAGATTCAAGCAACATAGACCGCCCAAACTGAATATGCTCAGTGTATGTGCCGCCTTTTTGCCCCGTAGGATTAGCAACTAAAGGAATAACTATATCTTTCTCTTTTTCATATATTTCATGCAACGTAAATATCAAACCTTCTTCATCAATTACTTTCTTTCCCCACTGCGTTAAATCACCGATCCTGGTCTGACGCAATATTTCATAACCATTTTTCTCCACAATATCAAGCAATCTAGTTACAGGAGCAGTTTCATAGCTGGGTTCATTATCATAGAAAAGCTTTCCCTCTTCATTAGACCTGACTTTATGCAACATGCCGTCCTCACCAACTACGTAGACCTGGTCTTCCCGGTCTAGCTGCTCAAAGGCTTCGGCATGGCCTACTGCTACGCGCGGAGCATTTACATCTAACTTTAAATCATAACTTATATCTGTGCGAAGTCCCTGCGCATCTTTAGGCTCATTATCACGCGCCTTTACTTTAATCTCTCCATTCGCATTCTCGCGCCGAATAAAACGGAATCCGTGGATAACTTTAGATACTAAAATAAATACCTTTTCGCGGTCATAACCGTAGAAATCATTTTTTGCGAGATTACGCGCCACGCGCGAACTGATTTCCCCGTTTATATGGATTATCATACCCTGGCGTTTTATAATTTCCTCTAGGATTTGATTAATTAAATCGTCCCTGTCTTTTTCATCCACTCCTGCGCCGTATAGGATGTTTATCCTCCTGTCCGCTTCTTCTTCGCCAAGCCCTGAATCAATAAATAACTGGCGAACAAATCCCATTTCTTCCTCGTTTTTATCTTTCTTGGCAAAGAAATCAATAAAAAGAAGCTTAGTATATTCGATGCGCGCGATAATCTGGTTCGGCCCCATACCGGGATCTTTCTTACCTTTCATTTTCTTAAGCTGCCTTTTCAATAAATCAATCATCGCCTTTTGCTGGGCAGGCGATTTATAAGCGCTTACAAAGGCGTTATAAACCACCCTATCTTCATCGCTTACTGACTTGCCATTAACTTCATTTTCATAAATATCAACTATTCTTCGCATAGTATCGATTATAGAGATGAAGAACATAGGGCCTAAGCCTAAGCGTGTAGCTGAACCGCCCATAAGAAGATGGGTGATCATCTTGCCTAAGAAAAGAAGCCTATACATTTCCCTCTCAAGCGACTTCTTGTCAGCAGGATCAAAATATTCCAGCTTTATTTCTTTCTTTTGCTCTTCTTCGGGCATTGTTTTTAAGGCTTCCTGTTTCTTTAGCCGGGCTTTTCTCTCTTCGGCTGTCCCCTGTAAACACATAACTTTCGGAGCTTGAAAATTATCACCCGTAACAGCGTGATTCTCCCCATTTTCGTCTTGAAGTTCCACCGGATTCACTGCATCAATTAAATCATCTATCTTTTTCGCGTCTGTTTTACGATTCAGGCGCAACATTTCTATTTGGTCCTTATGTAATTTACTGCTAAGCTTATCTATCAATTCTATTTTGGTATTCTCGTGCTGTTTTTCTTTAAGTTCTATTTCTGAATAAAGCTGGCGTGCCTCCTGCAATATTGCCTGGCCTAATTCATAAGCTTCTTTTGGATTATCACGCTGCCAATTCATTAAAGCCTGTTTCGCCTTGATTTTCTGCTTATCATCCAAACTATCCCAATCGTGACTTGCTAATCCAATAATCCCTGCGGCTTTTTGTCTCCAACGGTATAATGCCACTGCTTTCTGCTGCTGCAGTAGCACTGAAAGGCCCTCGTAAGTTGTATGCCCCGATTCAGAAATGTAAATAGTGCCATCTTCTATATGCGCGTAGGCCTCTTGTACCAACCTATGCCCTTCATTATCACGACCCTGCCAGATATAAGAGGATTCCAGCACAATTGCAATAATGACCCTTACTTTAATTCTTTGACCGTCAATTTTAATCTCAATTTCTTGCATCGGGTCAACTATCTCTCCTGGTTTCTTTTCTTGTCCGCTTACAAGATAAATTATGCGCGATTCTTCTTTTGCCTTGTCAATCAAACGAAATGCGCGCATTTCCCGTTTATAATCATTTACTTCAAAAATGTGCGACAGTAAATCTTTATTAATCTGTCCAAACCATTCATCAAACTTACCGGAGAAATCTTCCACATAGCGGTCTAAAACCGTAAAAGACTTCTTTAACATACCCTGGTGCCATGAGAAACCTTCTAACACCTCTTTGCTTTCTGAATTCTTGCCGTTCTTGATCTTTTTAATAAACGTGCCGTAAGACAAAGCTCCTCCCAACCAGGAAAGCGCGCCGAATAAATAAAGGATCACTACAAAGGGAAGCAGCGCTGAGCCGAAGAAGAAACTCAATAAAATCGCGGTACCAAACATACTTAAGCCTATCCAGCCCAAAAATGCCCCCCAGAGAAGTGTCTTGGCATATCTCGGAGTATCCTCATCTGACTTTAATAAAACGTCTTTGACTGTCCTGATAAACCCGTAGATTTCATTTCCACCCATATATGTACCGCGCAGGAAAAGCGGCTGTAATGCTACCCAGAAAGGAAATCCTAAGACAATATCCGCAAAAGTAAAAGCAACTGCTTTATAGAAGTTACCTGTGACCACAAGATAGCGTACAAAATTAACAATATTTATTGCCTGCATGGCGATTAAATTGATCAGGAAGAATTTGGCCACTGCTAGGAATGCGTAAGCGCTAAAGATGGAAAGAATTGGTAAAAGGAATAGCGATATCACAGTAAATATGGCAAACAAATAATGCCCGAATAAAAATATGTTTGCCAGTTTTCTATCCGCGCCAAAATCAGGCTTCAGATACAAGGCAAAAGTTGCCAGATCACCAAAGAAACGCTTTACGTTAAAAGCGTATCTTAATTCGGTAGAAAGTATTGTATCCATAAACGTAGGCCTAGACCATTCCAGGATAAACTTGCTAATCTGGGTTCCGTAGCATAAAGGATTAAGTACCTGCATTAAAAGTACGCCGGACGAATCTTCCCCCGGTGTTTGATAAGGGAATATACAGGTCTTGTTCATGCCGCCTTTGCCGTAGAATAAAAGCATACGCCTTAACGCTAGCTGTACGTATCCTGTCCAGTTTTCCTGCCCGACAGCGTAACGGGCAGTAACCGGGAATTGTTTGCCAGGAATGATCATTTCCGGGCTGATGGCTACGGCATAAGGGTTGCGGCGGGCATAGGTTAAATAAGACAAGGTCCATACTGCCTGTCCCGGATAAACACGCACAAATGAGTCGTGGCCGATTATCTTGCCATAAAAACGGTGTAGGTTAGTGGCAATTGCCGGGTATTTAACCGGTATAACTGCTTCTTCACCCTTATAAAATGTTACTTCAATGCCGAATTTATCCGCGTCAACAACCATCCGCGCAATCTGTAGTAAAGAATCAAAAACACTATAGAAGTCAAACTCATCTAGAGGAATATGACGCAATAAGTCATGATTAAAAGTAGTCCAATCTAACAATTCCCTTGACCATGTTAAAATGTTTTTACCCTTAGGGGCAATAAATGACGCCTTTTTAATTGCATCTCTAATTTCCACAGCTCCAGGAAAGCTTAAATCTTCAAGAGCCGACCTGAAGCTATCAATTGAGCCGAATTTATCGATCTTACCTTTCTTAAACTCAACGTTGCTCCAGGAGAAACAATCCCAATGCAATTGCTGATGGCGCCTCTTTACGCGCTCGTGATAGAACGGATACCATTCCATAAATATTTTTTCGTCATGATCCAAGGCTTGTGTAGCTTTGGCGAATATTTGATTATATGCTTCAGACAAAGAATCGTACTTAGGCGCATAATGGCTTGCTACCTGCCAAAGAGCTAAAACTTCTTTACGTGAACCAATAGAAACAGGATACCATGTCAAGAAAATATTTTCATCAGGAGATCTTTTTTCTGCCGGCTTGAAGAAAATATCCTCGTATGCTTCAGTTAAAGATTTCTCTAAATCTTTGTATTTAGTTTCGACTTCTTTTAATACCCGCCAAAATTCTAATCCGCCTTCCTGCCAGAATGTCAATCTCCCTTCATGCGCACTGCGATAAAATGGATACCATCTTAAGAATATCTTTTCTTCAGAAGTTAAATCTCTCTCCAACTTGTCGAAGATCTCGCAATACGCAGCGATTAAAGAAGGATAATTTATCGCATATGCTTTAACTGTATTCCAATACTCCAAATTACCTTCCTGCGAGCTAAGATACAGGTGATGCTCCACATGCTGTCTATGGAAAGATTCCATGACAATAAAATTATTAGCGGCCTGAATCCTGTTCATCCAATCTTCGCACAGGCTGATCAGCTTATGGATAAATGCTCTTTCTATTTCGCTCTCCGGAACAGGCATAGTCGTATAAACATCGGTAGTTTCCCTCATCTTCTCAAGCAAAGTGATGTAATCTTCAAAAGCCTTGCGCCTATCTCCCACTATCGAACGAAAACTAACCAATTCATTACGAATATCAACAATCAATAACTTCCATTCTGTTTTCATGTTCACCGCGTTAAACCCTAAGATAGATGTCTGTTTATAAGACTTTTTCTCCTTGGCTGTTTTTGGCTTATCATTATTACTCTGCCCTGATTCGCTGATTGTTATTGAGTTTCTAAACTCATCCATTGTCCCGGGCCGCGCACAGCTATACCAGGTAAACGTCTGACGCTCTCCTGCCGCGTGCGTATAAGATGTCCCGCGCTCCATCCTGCTTGGCTCATCCACCGGATAATCTTTTAAGCTAAGCGTATTAAACGCGCGCATAATATTTTCCTGCGCGATCCTGCTTTTTGGCATAATAAATCTGGCTCCCGCTTCATTGTTTAATGCCGCACGCCAGGCTTTTTTCTCATCACCAGACATCATCTCCCATTCGTTATTGACTAAACGTGTCATGTGTTCGCGCCAGCCTTCTCCATTTGGCAGCAATAAGCCATATTCTTGTTCATATTTATCGAATTCGTCTCCCCATTTCTTCATTATGGTTTCCCAGCGGTGCGGTAAAAACAGCCATAAGCCTATCCTTCTCTTGGCAACCTTGCTCCAGTATTGCTGACGCCAATCGTAGAATATTTTAGTAGCAAGCACTACGTACCAAGACGTCATTAGGGTGGGCATTGCCACTATAGCTAACACCAGCATACTGGCAAAAGTGCCGAAATTACCCCACTGGAATACTTCAAAGATATGGTCCACTACTGCAAAATCAAAAAGCACCGCGTGGAAATAAATCGAGAATAATCCAAATATTTGTGACCAAAATATCTTATTCTTTATGCTGTCCATCTTGCTCATCCAGACAAATGGCACCCATATTCCGCCAAAAGCAGCTATCAGGAAGATCGGAGCAAAAAACGCCTTGATAAAAAGGTTGTAAAGCACGAGGTTAACTGCGAATATGCCGACCATTATTGCCACTGCTTTTATAAACCTGGCCCCTTGGATCCCCCAAGCAGAAGAAGGCTCGAACACTACACAGAAAATCCGCTTGAATCCATGCAAAATGCCTCTTTTGTGGGCGTAATTCCTTAACAGCGGCTGTTCGGTAAATAGCAACTCTAGGATATCTTTCTTTAAGGCGCGGGCCAATTCATTACGGTCATTCTGGTCAACTATCAGCTCTTCCCACATCAGCTTAAAACGCACCATAAAGTCTTTTTGCTCATCCAATACTATATTATGTTTATTCTTTAATGCAGCCATCAACTCAAGAGTATTCTTAAATACTACTTCTGTCTGCTCATTATTAAATATATCTCCATTCTTATTATCCTGACGCAGGAGCCTGAACAAATCCCAAAGGTCAAAATCAAGCACAATATCCACCAGCCATCTATCAGGGACTGTTCCGGGAGCGCGTTCAGCGATCTTCTTAAACTCTTCCTGTTGTTGTAACATAAGGGCAAATACCACCTTTACCCAGTCACTGGTAATGGTTAAAGAGTCCGCCCTTCCTTCATTAATATTTGCTTCCAGGCGCTTTGCCAAATAATATTTAACCGTATGGAAAGTACCTAATTCTCCAAACGAATTATAGTCAGTAGCTGTTACGGGCAGCTCAAGAAAATAAGCAATCAGTTCCTGCTGAAGCGTTACTGCCTCTACAACTTCGGAGATCTTTGGCATAAGCGTAACTTTGACTCCCCCGTCTATGCCTTGTAATGTGGCAGCCGGATTATTGCGTATCTGAGTAATGCAGTTTTCGATTGTATCCTTAAATAACTGCGCTTTTTGAGCTTCTAACTTGATACGCAAATCAGCATCGGCAACAGCGATAAGCCCGGTAAACGTCTTATCCATTATCGGCATGAGCGCAAGGTCTATTAATACGCCTTTTACAAATTGAGAAAGTAACTTTGAATGATCAGCGTCTTTGAGTTTATTAATTAGCCCTTCCCGGTTAATATGACCATTGCGCGCCAAATTCGCCAAATGAACCAACAGAATAGCATCAGCTGTTAAAGGCACATCATTAATAGACATTCTAAAAACATATTCGGGATTGGCGCGTAATTTTCTATATAAATTGTTTTCTGCTATTTTAATCGCGCCTAGAAAAGCTGATTGCCATGCCAAAGCAGCCGGTTTTGATTTATTCGCATAATACAAAGTAAGTAAATCCTGTGGGGACAATAATCCTTTTCCCAATAAATCCTTGATAACCATTGCCTTTTCATAAGTAATTTGGTCCCAAGAATAAGATTCAAGGGTTTTTACCTGCTCAAAGGCAGGGGCTTTTTGTAAATCCTGTATCTCCGAGCCAATTGACCTTCTGATTACCAGTTTTCTTTTCAGCAGTTTTCTTTCGTTAATCAGTCGTATTAATTCATCGGCCGCCTCGTCACCAAATATAGAGCTCAAATATTGGTTAAAACGCTTCATTTTATCCGGGCTGTTTCTTAATTCAATGCTGGTATATTCCGTAAAAGTATTTGCGCGCCTGCGGTAAATAACCATTTTCCTTACGGTTTCCTTGATTTGCTGTTTGTTTAATTTGCCGCCTTTAAACAGATTAGCCAGCTCGTTTGCGTAGGCGCGGTGTAAATCTCTCTTACGCGTAATAACGACAATAAGCCGATTGTAAATACCAAATACAACCGCAGGCGTAAAGACAATCAAAGCAACTGTAAGCTCAAGCTTCCAGGATATTAAGAATCTGGCTATGGTTTCTATTGCGCCAGGCGCTGCGATAGCCTGGCTGCCATAAGGATACGCCAATGCACCTAACCAAGCCGCTGCCATATCCTTTAAAAACGCCATCAGCACAAGTCCTGCGAACGCGATACCTAACCAAACAACTGCCTTTACTATTTTGCCTATGGGCGCTTTTTTGTAAATAACTTTAAAGCTTATCGTCCCGGTTCTAATCTTAGCCACAAAGCCTTTAATACCGGCGAATGACTTGACTAGCCCTACTCCGGTGTTTAATACATCTCTCCAGAAATCCTTAGAAAATATCTTCATTGCCCCGTTAAATAAATTCATCCAGAAACCCTTAGAGATCATCTTCTTTATTATGTAAAAACCCCTAAAGAACGGCTCAATAATAACGCGTAATATAACTAAAGAAATCTTCTTTACCGTGTCGTATTTATCGTTTGTAATAACAGTTCTTAGCGGAACAGAATTCCTGAATGCGGCCAAAGTCTTGAAGATCTCCCTGAATTTCAGGCGCTTAAGCATAAGCACAAAACCAACTATAACAGCCGCGGTAATTGCTGAGACAAAAACTAACAATAACTTACTCGAATGGTAATACTTGGCCCAAACGTTATTATATAAGCCATCTCTCCACCATCTCGTAAACTGTCCCAGCTTGTCTAATGTCCGTGTTTCATGGGTATTGGTTATTTTGCCCAACTCCTGGCTGATGCTTGGGCCGTTACCGTTAAAGAATAAGCGGGCGGCTATCATGTTATCCGTATCGGTCCTCAACGTATTCATCAGTTCATCCGGAGTAATACCTTTAACAAAAAGTGCGCGTGGTGACTCTGAATAAGCAAAGCTTACAGCATCGCCCTTTTTATCCTTTAACCATTTTATTACATTATTGTTAATGATTTCTCTTACGCGCTGATTGTCATTTAGCCCTGAATAAAGTTCGCAAACGATATGATGATTCGGATAATCAGGCAAGACGATGTTTAATATGGGCAATTCTTTACCGGCAAGCGAAGGCGCGATATAACCGCCTTGTGTGGGAAGCAAACGCTTTAGAAAACTATCTCTTTCCCTGTTCCCGGGGGTATCAGGATAATACGCGCTTTCCCCAAACATGAATATACTATGGTGATATTTAAAAACCTGTTCATAATTCATACCCTCCCTGCCAAAATAACGCACCGAAGCAACCGGGCCGTGGAACCAGATATTACGCTGCACCTCTCCCCTGCGGCCTTCACGCGTATCTTTCACATGGTAGTTGAGTTCGCCTTTCTCAACTTTTAGTTCAGAAGTTTTCGCATTCCAATCGCTATCATGTAAGGCTTTAGGGGACTTCCATATCCTTGAGATATACCGCGCCCACCAGGTAGGCTTGCCATATTTACGCACATCCGGTACGCCGTCTTGGGTATTATAATCCTTGTTATATTTGTAGGTGAAACTTTCAGGAATAACACCAGTGTGAAACAATACCGCCTGCGAAATTGTTTCAATAAGGAAATCAACATAAAGAGGCACCGCGCCTTTTACGGGGAATCCGATTACAGGATCAATAGTAGTGTATAAGAACCTACCGATTAAATTACCGCGGTTGTTTTTCAACTCACCCAATGAGAGGAGCAGGGTATTTAACCGGGCACGGTCTGATTTACTAATGCCTCTTAAATAATCATAAGCCTGGAATGGATCAACGGAGAGGTCAAAGAATTTCAATCTGGCCTCTGGAAGCAGAAAAGAATTATTTTCTTTCTGCGGGAATTCGAATTGCGCGCCCATCTGGGTAAGATAGATTACCTGCCCGTTTTCTCGGATCCTGGTAGCGTTGGAACGAGCGACTTCAACCAGTTTACCGTCAATAACAGCGCATACTTTACTGGTATCGGCAATCTTATTTTTTCCATAATGGTTCATAAAGTAAAACTCAAAGAATTTCATGATTATATTTTGCTTGAAATAATCATATTTCTGCTTAGGGGTTACTCCTTCTATCTGTTTTAGGGAAAACCATGTTTCAATCCTCATGCCGTTTCCAATGCGCACCTCAATCGTGTATTTCTTGGGCGCGTTCTTAAAGCTTGGTTTCTTACCGTTACCGCCGTTGCCATTTAACTTCTCAATAGCGTCCTGCCTCAGGATTTCTATTCGAATGCCCCTCTTATCTACGATAAGCTCAACAAGGTCGGACAAGCTCGATGCTTCCTCAAGAAGCTGGCCGCCAATTTCCGAGTAAGTAGCGGCACTCGTTGGAATATTCATCCTACGTAAATAAACCGCCGAGAAATCGACGCCTTCCCCACTTACGAAATTCTCAAAACCATAATGCGTTTCAAGGATCTCCCGATACTGATTCATAAGATGCGCAATGGCCTTCTTCCACTGGCTATTTTTCAAATAGGATATTAAAGTATCCACATAAGCTTGGTTCAGATCATCTTTAAATACGCCGTCTCTTATGATATCCGCCGCGCCGTCCTGCCTGCTTTTATATTCGCTAAAACCGCGCTTGGTTACCGGGTCAAATACAAATATCCTCTTATAACCGTTGCCAAGGCGCTCTACAAAACCTTCCGCAACAACTGACATACCTAACACATCTCCGATATTAAAATCCCCTTCAGCGGTCTTGTTATAATCCATATCTAATCCTGCCGCCTGAAGCAGGGTGGCCGGATCATACAATATGACTGAAAGCCTGTTCAGCTGAAATGAATCATCTATCTTGATCAGCTCGATATCCTTATGCTTTTGATAAACCAAAGTGAAATGTTTTACTCTTGTCTTTTCATCGCGCGCCAAAGCATATACATCAAACGCTTCGCAGGAATCAAGGCCCTTGGCATGCCCAGTATAGCCGTTTCTAGTAAGCCAATCTTTAATGGAAGCCGGTTTAAATGCGTTATCCCTAAAGGACTCAAACATCTTTTTCCCAACCTGCTTCTGGCCCACGATTTCGTAGGTATCCTGTCCGTCTTTAAGATACGGCTTACTAGCGTCAAACCGCACCACATCAACAGCTTCGTAAGCCCGGACGATCTTTTTATCGCCGACCTGCGTGTCTATTTTCTTAGACTGTATGCGGCCAACGGGAATAAATTTGAATATGCCTGTCCATGATTTTTCCACCTCATCTTTGCCTGTACCGGTAAGCTGCGCTGGCACTATTTCCTGAATGTTCGAAAGGGAGGCAAATTGGAGCCATTTCCTGATATTCTGGCCGTTTGCGTTATTCTGTTCTAAAGCGATATAATTATCTACTGATCTCGGCTCGGCTTTATAAATACGCATGCGCTTATTATCGTTATTTAAAACATCGCTTAAGGTAACAAAATTTGTCCCGGGGAGTATTTCTCTGACGATTTCTTTAAAATCCGGGCCGATAGTTGCCAGCTTCCTTCCAAAGCGATCAACCGGCTTGGAATATTCGGTATATTGTTCTCCCCATTTAGAATTGAACTCCACTTTCTGCATATACATATCACCGGTTATCCCCAGCGACTTAATATCATCTCTGGTTAAATTCATAGCGTTAATAGCTTCTTTGCCACGGATTAAATCAGCATAATCCCAACTCCCTGCTTCAACGCCTGAATATTTCAAGCTAACCTTTGATTTACGCTCGGTACCGCCTACATATATACTGCGAAGCCTAAATTCACCTCTATCTTCTTCTGCGGTGCGTCCGGAATCATCGATCACTTGCCTGTAATTATCGATTTTCTTAGAATCATTTACTAAGCGGTCTAATTGTCCGTCCTTCCAAATATAATCCGAATATTTACGGCTTAAACTTTTCTCATCTTGATAGTATATGTTTATGCCGGATTCTCTTCCCCGGTTATCATAAGCCACAAGCCCATGTTCGTCATAAACGATTGATAAATCATGCGGATAATTGTTCCATCCGCCAAAATCTATGGTTATTGGCCTTGCACGATAACTTCTGTTAGTAATTTCAGATTTAGCCAAAAGTTCAAGGACTTTTGTATGCCAAATCTTCTTTCCTTCCTTCCAGGTTCGCGATTTGGTATCGTATTTAGCCTCGGATTCTGTAACTAACTCATGAGGCTGCTTGCTATAAGTTAGGCTCTTTGACTCTGTTTCGTGCCTGTTAAATGAAACGCTGGTTTTTCTTTCTTTTGTTTCCATTCCCACCGGGCTTTCCCAACGATAATCCCAAGTGTAAATAGTCTTTTTCCCGCCCTTGTCAAAATCAGTTTCTTCTCCGGTAATCAAACGCTTTACCGCGTCATAATCTTTGGTTTCCACCTGCGCGCTGCGCACGAATTTCTTTGTATCCGGATCATAAAGATGTATTACGCTTCTTACTGGAATGCGGCCAAAGAAGAATGCGCGGGAATATTCATAAGTAATATTGGCGCGGAAACGCTGCAACTGGCCAAAGGCATCGGTAAATACATCCACATTGCTCACGCTTGCCTCGCGGCCATAATAACCATTCTCGCGCGTGCGATCATCATAAATGTAATTATCAAGCGAAGTATCCCCTAACTCCGGCTTAATAGCCTTAGCCAAGAGCTGTTCAATCTCTTTAGGATCACTTATACCGCTGTGAAGCAGGTTAAACCTGCGCGCCTGCAGATGATAATTCTTGCGGTCAAAGGAGCGCTTACCTTCCACAAAACGCGCATCACCCTGCTTGGCATTAAATACTCGGTTAATCTGTGAGCCTTGCTGATTGTCATTGTCAAAAATACGCGCGTTAATTAAAATACCCCATGGGTCATACTTCATATGGCTGATCAAATAATCATTCGCCCTATACACTGGCTCATTAAACAACCCGAATCTTCTTGCTTGTGTGCCGTTCTTTAGATCCACGCTTATTTCGCTTGTGCGCGTATCATGTTCATTGTCCGGTCTGATTAAATTAAACATATTCACCGAGGTTGCTCGGGAAGCTCCGATTAAAAGCGGCTTGCCATTGCTAAAAGTGGAAATCGCCGGCTTAAAGCGATTGCCTGTGTTATTGTTATAAATTTTTGTCTCAACCGGAACTTTAACTCCCCATTCTCTATAAAGCTCATCAGAGAATACAGTACGTTCAATATCATCATCGCGCAGTACCCATTCCTTGCCCGCGTCAATAAAGATAACCCGCTCTTGCCTGCCTGTATCCGGATGTATGCGGTCATAAATAAGCTCCCTGCCCTTACCAAACGGGAAGATTATGGTAAAGACACCTTTGTAGTTTTGCCCCTTATAATCCACGCTCAAATCCATATTCACATAGTTGATATTTTCATAGTACTTGCGTGTCTTAACCGGCAGCCTGTCTATAGCCTGCAATACCGCGATTATCGCATCTTTGCCCATAAGCACACCTAAAGGATTACCCTGGGTGTCCTGTAATAGAGGCCCTGCAATGGGTTGTCCTTGCGGATCATTCTCACGCGTGGATACCAACACACCGCCTTCTTCCGGATCCGACCTTCCGATCATCATCTTATCTTTAGAATGCTCAACCTTAGCGCCAAGGCGGGCTTTCTTCAAAGCGATGCCCACATCGCTTATGCTATTGAATATATCTATCACTATTATTTCGCTTATGCCGTTGGTAGGATTGCGGCGCTTATACATAAACCTGCTGTGGTATTGTATATCGGAATCATAAAGCTTAACGTTATCTCCAGTGTTATCCGGATCGATGCCAAGTTTCTTTACAGCTTGCCGCGCCACAGCCACGTCTTTCTTTAATTGGGCAAAACGTATATCTGTTTCTACCGGATAACCTGCTGCCTTTAACGTCTTCCAAAGTTTCAAGTCCCTCAACTGGCCAAACAGGATAAATACTTGGTCAGTGTAATTAGACTTACCCGGATCATTGACTTTTATCGTTACAGCTTTGAGGTAATTTATGTCTTCTGGTAATTCACCTTGCGCCAAGACCTTCATGGTATAACCACCGCGAGGCAACAGCAGCATGAAATCTTCAAGTTGTTTTCTTTCGCGCTCTTTATCTTTTACTTCTGTTTCAAATGCCTTTAAACCGGGTATAATAATTTCAACCAGCTTCTTTTTGTCTCCATCTTGCTTGATGCGGCCAAAAATAGTTAAAAACGCCCTGCCTGATCCATCTTTGACAAAACCCACCGGCACGATAGTCCCTGCTCTGACCTCTTTGATCAAATCCACTTCAGAATACTCGCGTATATCGCTCTTACTCTGCCAGAATCTATAATCTAAACGTAACCCAAGGCCGTGCGCGTTCTTATACCCATGTATATATTTCTCAACCAGGGCTTTCTTATGCCAGAACAATACATCTATGCCCAGAATGCTTATGGTAAACGCTGTTGACGGGAAGTATTTTCTAGTAAATCCGGGCAGCCATTCATCTACCTCAATCAATTCATTGTCTTTAGGCTTAGAGAAAGAAGCACCTATGGCATTGACAAAATGGCGTATATCAAATTCAAAACCTACAAAAGAGGGAAGGGCTTTAAATAAACCCTGCTTGAAAACATCTTTCACGGATATCATATTTCTTATCGTGCCTAATTTCTGGCCAAAGGCTACCATCAGCATGTCTTTGATATTAAGAGAGAAACCGGCCGGCGAACCAAACTGGGTTATTTCACGTAACACACGGGCGCTGTCCCCTCCGGCAACCTCTGCTAAATTCTGCAGCACGCTTAAGAAGAAAAATATCTTTGCCTGCCTTACCCTGCGTAAATCCATCTTCAGCATGGCTTCGACATCTTCCTTACTGATTACTTTTAAGAAAGCTTCCACATCTTTGTCCGAAATATTCTTGCTTAAATCTTCTAATCTATGCCAATCAGCCTTATCAAGATACTTGTAGTCTTTGGCTTTAGCCTCTGTGTCTCTATTTCTGGCAAGAAGCGCTTTAAAGATATTGATCATTTCATCGGCGTTAGGCATATCCGGCAGGCTCAACCAGGTAAACACCTTGTAGCCTAAATCCATGGCCGCGGTCACCGGGAAATTAACCCCTGCTAAACTTGTACCAAGTCCCACTGCCGCGCGGATAAACATATACACCTCATAACGCTTCATATCCGAATAGGCTCGATCAAGGTTACCCTTCTCAACATAAGCGCGGATAAGCCCTACAAAGGCCTGCTGTGACTTAAACGTTGCAAGAAGTTTACCGCCTTCGATTCTGTCATACCCACGCGCATCCACATCCGCGGGATTCTCCCCATGTTTAAACGCGCGTAAATCAAGCGGAAGATCAATCTTGGTCGGCTTAGGCTCAAAGGTTATTTTGTCGCTGCAATCCTGACGTACAAACCCATAAACTACTGCGCTTGGCTGTCCATCTTGGCTTAAAAGATGCATTGCCTGGATCTGGGTACCGCCATAAGAAACAATCTTATCCGTAACCTGGCTTAAACGATAGAATCCGTTGATTTGCTTAGTGCTGTTAAATTTAGCGTTCATCCGCGTACTGACCAATAACAACGGATCATTGCTATGGCGCGCGCTCTTAGATGGGATCACTACATTGGGATCGATTACCCCCTCTTTCTTATATTGCTCAATCAAGGCCATTTGCTTAGCCTCATCAGGCTCACTGACGATTTCCAAACCCTTCATACGCACAATCAAACCCCAAGCATAAGCCTCAATAGCATCCAAAGCCTCTTGAGAAGCTTCAGCAGCAGGCTCCATACGGAAAGATTTCTTGGTGCCGTCTTTAAAGGTAATAAGAATATTTACGTATTGCTGGGGCTCAGCGTCGCGTTTAGTTAACCTAAACTTCTCTTGATTAGAGATAACCGCGCCTTCGTTCTCTCTGTTACGGTCAAGCGGAACATAAGTGAGATAAATTTCAGCGGCATTATCGCGCAGATAATCAAAGAAGCCGCTGACAGTTTCAAACCTGCCTTCTATGTTGTATTTAGTCCATGGCTCAGTTGAAACCAATGCCACTGCCCATTTCTTTTCCAGGCGCTCTTTAGTTAACTTATACCAGTTATCCCGCTCAATCTTCCAAAGCTTTAATTGCCTCTGAGCAGCTTCCCTTTGTTCGGGCGTGCCCCAGTTCACCTGTAACTGGCCTTCATAATCTAATACTTCGTGGATCGTGCGCTGGAACTGCTGCATGCGTTCCAACACTATCTGTGGCAAATGAGCAGCTGCCTGCTGTGGGATAGTTGTACGCGAAGGTTTTGATACAATAGCTCCCAAGCCCAATTGCTGCCGTAATGCCAATGCTTCTTGTTTCTTGAGCTCGCTTGAGAAACCAACCCGCATGGCAACATCTAATAATACCGTTGTGTTCTTAATATCCACTTTCTGTTTGGCTGCTTTGGCGTTCTCAAGCAAGGTATCGTTGAACGCCGCGTTAGGGCTGATAAATATACCTCTTGCGCGCAATGCTTTGAGATCAACACCTGCCACATGATATGATTGGCCCGGTTTCCACAAAGGATCAACAATCATCTGCACATGCAGGTGATTACCGGACACTTGCGCGATAAGTGTTTTACGATTAACCGTCATACCAGGCTTAACCTGTATATTCTTAACATGGCCGAATATAATCCATACCCCATTACCCCAGTAACAGACTACGCCCTTATTCTGCCTATTTGCATACTGGTCATTCTTGTCTATACTATCTTTATCATCATCTTTCTTTTCGCTCTCACGCACAAACTTATCAATAATCACGGCTACTTTCAGGCCGTCAATCGTGCCAAACACCGAATCTCCATCTATTGCCGAATAATCTTCGCTATTATGGTTTGCTTCGCCGCGGCTGGAATTTAATCCGCCATGCGGGGTAGTAGAATGCTTCCCGGTCAACGGATGCATACGTGGCTTTACTTGAGCATCTGCCACGGCAGTTTCTAATTTTTTAGCATTGCCGTTGCGGTCAACAAACTGCGCACCCTTCGCGGGTTTAGCAGTTACCTGCGGCTGTTTATCTTCTATAAAGGGCGACTCGTCAGGCGGAGGCACTTCCTTTGCGGAAAATTTATCTTTGGATTGTGGTGCGGGCTGGTTAACCTTTTTAGCATCCGGAGGCGCACGAGCCTGCTTATCAGGAAGAACGGGTTCTTTTGCTTTACCTTCAACGACTTTTGGAGCCTTGGATTTAGTTTCCGATTTTTGCGGTTCAGTAGTGTTAGCTGCTGTTTGACCAACTTGAGGTTGTGGCTTACTAACCGGCTGTGCTTTTGCTTTTGGTTGGCCTACGGGCTCTTTAGGCTCTGCGGGTTTAGTAACGGGGGCTTGTTTCTGCACAACTCCCAACGCTTCCCAAGTCTGCTCACCGACAATACCGTCGCGCTTTATTTTCTTCTCCAGCTGGTACAACCATACAATCGCCTCTGTTCTCCAGCCAAAAATACTATCAATGAATTTACCTTTAGTAAGCCAATGCTTAATATTTTTTATCTGTTTTTCGGTATATCTTGCTTTAAGAGCTTGCTCCTGTTCAGGAGTAAGTCCACGATTAAAATAATCGGACAATTTTTTCTGCAACAATTGCCTGACATCATCCCCTCTTGCCCCCCTCTTTAAGACCGGTACCTCAATTTTCTCTTTTTCTTTATTGCTAAATTGATAGGCCTGTTTTTCGGCTCTCTTTTCCAGATTATTTTCAACGCTTGGCGCCACTTCTTTGCCTTGCGCTGCCAGTAAAGCATCAAGCTGCTGCTGCAATTGTTTTAGTTCAGCTTCAATCTTTTTCGCTTGCTCCGGATTATCTGCCGGCTTGGCGCCCAAATCAGCCATCTTAAAGCTTATAGCCAATAACTTTTCTCTTGCCGCAGCGTTCCACTTACGTAACATTGTTATCTTGGCAATATAATCTGTTTTCTCTGCTATTGCCGGATCCGTCGTCATTTCATATTTGGCAATGGCAGCCTTGCGCAATGCCTCCCAATGCGCTACGTTAAAGCTGCCTTTATAATCTAACCCGTTTACCCTGCAGAAATTATTTACCGCTTCATTAAGCATGAGGCCTTCTTTATAGAAACCGGTTACAGTCAATAATTCCTCAAGCCGGCTGTAAGCGCCAGCAGACCTTAAATAAGCCAACTTGCTTTCGGGATTGATAGTTACGAATTCTTCCCGCTTAAGTGCGCCAACCTTATCTTGATTGGCCAACAAAGCCTTTTGTTTCAGTTCTTCATTTAATTCCTGGGCGCGCTTGGCTTCCCGATTCATCTGTTCATTAAGCGCTTCTAATTCTTTAAGAGCTTCTCTATTATTACCCTTAAGTTGCGCAGCCAAAAGTTCATTCATGCGCTTACTGGCTGCACCGGCTTTTTCGCGCTGTTCTTGCAATTTTAATAATGCCAAAAGTACTTCTTCCTCTCTTGTCCTCTGCGTTTTTGAACCAAGTTCTTTGACGCGCTCATTCATAAGCTGTTTAGCTTGCGCCAAAACAACTTCCTGCAAATAACGCGCTTTTTCTTCTTCCTTGTTATCCTTTGGCTCATAAGCGGAAATTGTCCTGCGCAAAAGTTCCTTTTCGTCTACAGGCGCCATTCTGACGGCTAATTCCACCGACTGCCTAAGCGCTTGCGGATTAATATTCTTCTGAATTACTATTTTGTATGCATCCGGCATATCTAATGAAGCAAAGAACTCCGCTTCCTGATAATTATATTTACCTCCAAAAAGGTTAAATGCCCCCTGCTGCAGGTTTAATTCCTGCTTTTTACCGGTAATCTTTTTCAAGGCATATTCTGCGCCTCTACCCGTATCCATAATTATGGTACCACCCATGTTAATGACTTTGGTTTCCCAATTATACACGATTTCACCGATAGGGCCGCCGATAGTAACCGCAAACGCTACTGCCATCTCTATTTCAACACCGATCATGATCAAACCCACAAAAGAAATCCAGGAGCTTATCTGCGCTATATAAAGCCGGTTTAGGATAGCAAATAGATGCGGATATTTTTGCGCGGCTTTTGAATTAGCTATTAAATTTCCGATAAACGCGTTAAGAAGAATTGCCGTAACCACCGCCAATACTTGGGGCATGATAAAAGTTAAAAGCAATGCGCTTACCGGGAAGAATAATCCTGCTGCGATATATCCTAATAAAACAGCCGGCGCCAGCCATAAATAATGCCAATTAGATGCCCTGCCGCCTTTAAATGACTGCAGGATGCGCCTTGCCTCTTTTGACAAATTCCATATTGCCTGCCATGAGAGGATTATGTTTAAGATAAAAATGCGGATTAATGTCTGCCACTCAGGAAGAATATGCGCCAGCAGGAAATTGCCTAAGCTAGCGGGTAAATATGTGTATAGGGACTGTAAAAATCCTACTTTGCCTGCAAATAAGCCCGGCCATGTTTGCGTAATTATCAAGGACAGTGGCCCGGCAATATGCCAGCCGGCTATGCCAATGAATAAACGCGCTGCTGATAAATGAGATGTGCTGAATAAAAGCGGGAAGCGCTTGGCTATGCGGTACATAAAATCGCTTACCCTGCGAACCCGGCTATATCCTTTATCGCTGGTTGCCGTATTAATTTCTTCTTTTAAGCTGGTTGTGATTTGCGCCTTCGCTCTAGCATCCTTAATACCTGAGATTACCTCTGGCAAGGTAGCTCCGCTGTGGATATGCTCAAGTTCTTTATATTGGCGTACTGCATACGAAGTAAAGAAGTTCACCGTTACTTTGCCTATAAAATACGCCGGCGAGATCAACGCCGCGACAAAAGTATATAGGTATTGGGCTGGTTTAGGCATATCAGAAGCATGATTAGTTATCAAATCGATGGTATCGCATCCGGCATCAATTACATCCGCAGCAATCCCGGCTGCCAGGAATAAACCATGCCCTGACATCCAGCTCTTGATTAATTCCGATATCTTCTCAGCGCTTGCTCCCTGCGTTAACGCTTTTTCTTTTATTCTGTAAATACCTATAAGTAATGAACGCAGGCGCTTAAGCGGATAGTCCGCAAGGTTAATTCCACTCAGTAATTCCCCATTAATTTCTTTTCTAATATTTTCAATTATTTGCGCTTGATCCATTTTGCCTATTTTATGATTTAAAACGCGATAACCTCTGCGCATATATCCTACTGCTGCCACGCTTACTAAACCCAAAGCCACCAGCAGCCAAGTCTGATATGGCACAAGCGAATTAAAGCTCATTAAATAATTCATTAATCTGCCCGTTCCTAAACCAAGCGCTAACAATCCCATTCCTGCTCCGACAAATCCTAATCCCTTATATTGTTCTTTATCCAGCGCATGCGTCAATAACAATGCTACTGCGACTACACTCACAACTGTTAAAAACTCTAAAGAAGCAAGCCATGGCACAAGCTGAATTAAACCTTTCCAGAGTATAAAATGCACCGGCAGTAACACTCCGGCAGCCAGATACCCTAAATCATACATAAAGTCTTTCACACTTACCTTGCCTTGCCATACCGGTATGGCTTTTAATAAAATCCACAAGCCAACCAATAACGCGCCTCCTATAATTGCAACCGGCGCCCAAGAGCCAAGATAAAGATGTAATTTTACCGCCTTACTAAACCCTAAGCCTAACAAACTCATCCAGCCGAATATGCCCACGCCAATACCAAGTCCGGCAATCGCCCATGTCCGCGAGCGCATCCCCACCACCGCGCCGGTTTCTAGAGGGCTTTCGGCGACGACACAAGCTGATTTACAAGAAAGGGGTGAGCCTGCTTTTCTATCTAATTGCTTGTAATACATCCCGATAACGTAATCATTCATCAGCAAGAAAGCTGTTATCATCCGTCTTCTAAACTGGACTACATGCTCCTTATATTGATGCCCTGCCTCTGATCCATCAGGCATTTCGGCTTCCTTTTTCTTCATTTGCCTTACAAACGCGGCCTGAATTTCTTTCATGCTTACCAATGAATTGTCTTTTTTAATGCCTAATGTTTTATGAGGACCTTCTCTGAGCACGTCATCAAAAAGCTTGGAGAAACTTGAATACCCCCCTAATTTTCTCCCTGCTAATACCTTATTGATCTTTTCAAGAAGTAATGATTTTATGCTTTCTGCGTGGTGATTTATCTTTCTCTCTCCCAAGAAATCATAAAAAAGACCAAGTTTCTCCAATATCGAGCTAAGCCGGGCGCGCAAAAGCTCATCCGTTAATTTATCCCCTCTCTTCGAGTCGAGTGACCGAATGTATCGCCTTACCTGTTCGAAATAAGGCTTAGCAACATGCTGGACAACGGTGAATTGGTACATCGCATAGATTATGTAGAAATTCATTCTGTCGACACCCAGATAATCCCTGTCAGTAACCGCAATTTTGACTAAATTACTCCAGGCCTCATTTACTACAATAGTAATATCAGTCAAGAATTTCTCGTAGTTGCCATCAGAATCTTCTATCGCGTCAGGCAGCACCATAAGGCTATCTTCCGCAAGTTCTTCTAGTGTCGGGATACCTTTAACTTTTACCGGACTAGAGGTTATCTTATCCTTCACCACCGCGCCAAGCGGGCTTTCGGCGGATACTGACGTTAAATTTACAGTATCGGTTCCTGGCAACAAACCCCACCTTAGTATTGAATTCTTCTCTATCGGCCCTCCTATATACTTATAACCACCAATCGCATCTCTCAGACTCCTCCAGAAAGCAATTGCTACCGCCAGCTCTTCTTCTCCGTTCTGCCCGGAAATAGATGAGGTAATGATTTCTTTATAGAAAGAACCAACATCAACAAGCCTTTTCTGGTTTTCTTGTTCAATGACATGCAGCAGCAGTTTTGTCGCTATTTTTTTGTTTCTGAGTTCAGGATTATTTTCCACGAAGATATTACCGAACGATAAAGTATCCGCGGTAGAATCCACTCCGATTCTTATAAACCCTATCACTCTTTCCTTATTGCCTTCTCCAAGCGTAACAAAGTATTCAAAGGACATTGGCTTTTCATCTGCAAGCCAAGATTTGTATCCCATGAACATACCGCTCGTTATCTTATGCGCTTCCAAGATTAAGCGTGGGTTATTACGATTATTCAAATTAAATAGCTCATCATAACGCTTGAATACTACTTTTACCGCGCCGTTCGTAAGCGGGCTTTCGGCGACAGACATTACAACAAATGCGTTGTCTATATATTTATAACGGCAATAGTTATGGGCAGCCGTAATTCTTGCTTGCGTTTCTCTATATATCTGGTTTACAAAATCTCTTCTACCATCTAAAAGCTCAAAATAGACATTCCTGGGATAATTCGTTGTTACAAAGTAAGAACCCAGAGCCAGGCCGATGCCTTTAATGTTTCCAAATCGGTAACTATTCTTCTCAATTAAATTTAAATGTATACCGTAGCCGTATATGCTGTGGTTGTATGGGTAGGAAGTCAGTATGGCAGCAATAACCGGTTCTTTTGATTTCCCAAGTTGAGGCCAGCAAGCAATGTATAGCGTTGTTTCCGGATTTGAGGTGCGTATATCATTTATGTTGAAAAATGGTGCAGGATTTTGGCGCTCCCATAAATTAAGGAAATCGAGGAATTCCGGCTCTTTTGTAACTTTCGGTATTATCCGATACTGCAACTTATTAACTATGGAAGAGTTATCGCTCACGGGGCTGCAAGACGCGCCGGCAATACCAACAACATATCCTGCAGTAGTTGCGATACGTATCAGCCTCTTTATCACATCATCTCTAGGTATTCCGTATTTTAAGGCGCCTTTTGTTATATTATCATCCCAGCTGGCGATATTAGCACCCTCGTTAAATGCGATGTTCCTCTTGAGCCTCATTAATTGCTGCTGCTCCCCGGCACCAAAGAAATAGTGATAAAGGTCTAAGAATGCTAATTTAGTTTCCGGCAGCCATTCGGCCCAGAGTATTAATGCGGCTTTCTGTTCTACTTGTTTAATTTGCTCAGGAGTCAAATATGATTTCCTACCTAAGTCAACATCTTCTCGCATTTGCTGGCTGGAAGGCTTAATGCCCAAACATTTTTCTATAAAACCTTCCTCCATGCCCGCCACCACAAAGGCACGTATAATTGCTTCCTCTGAGACGCTATGTTCTTGCGCAATATTGAGAATACGGGACTGCAGTCCTTTAAACATCCGCCCTTGCTTATCACTAAAAACAAATTTGTATTTCAGCCCGTTACCTGAAAATACTAGCTGATAGACGGTAACGAAAACCTTCCTTTCTTCATAGCCTAACCCGCTCCAAAGCTCCCTTATTTGCTTAATCGACTCTGCCGGGATTTGCGCGGCTGAGCTGGCAACCGCATTGCCAAAGGTAATAATCATTGCGCCGAATAAAGAAAGACCAGAAATTATTTGGGATAGCGGAGAACGGGCTGAATGGTAATGCTTGGGTTTCTTCTGCGAAACAATAGTGTTACGTACTTTCAATTCTTTCCGAGGAATTCTAACTTTTAACAAATCAGATTTGTTCCCGTATTTTCCGTTATTATAAGCGCTTTTTGTTGTATTATTATATTTTCCATCTATTACAATGGTAACGCGTATGCCGGAGCGAGTTGCAAGCTCAAGCCAAGTATTCATATTATAATTCTGCCCTAAATCGGGATCCGCGGGGATATTTACCATTATCCTTCTATTAACAATTCGCTCGCGTTCACGGTCGCTTGTTTCTCCGGCAATCTGACGTAGCATTTTGCGCACTAGATTATTTTCGTTGCCGTCGTTAGTCAAAATAACAACGTGATTCTTTGCTAGAGTAATAATACTCTCCGGTATATCTAAATCGGCGATTAAGTCTGAAACCGATGGCATAATCCCAAAAGCTCTTTGCCGTATATCTGCGGCCTTCGGGTGGGCATGCCATTTACCCCACAATGCATTGCCTTGCGCGTCTTTCCAGGGTAAAGAGGCAACTTCTTCGGGTATTCTTGTCGTTACGGAATGCGCGCCATCGCTGCTTAGCTGAACATGATAAAATCCGTATTTGGCATCTTTATACCAATAACCACCCACTTCGCCAGTATTCAATCTCGGATCATGTTCTATTTCTATGCCACCCAGCGTTTCAACCATCTCTTTCTTGGTGGCGAAGGGCTTAGCTAATTTTTGAGCGATAGGCGTAAGTGTATAGCTGCGCTCAATTGACTGCGGCGCGCTCCTAAAAATAGTGATCGTTGTATATGAAACTAACAGTATTAATATTGTCATTGGTAACCTGGTAAATACCTGCTTAAGATTAATTGGTGAACCTGCCATAGACGCCTTCAGAGCAGCATTGGTTGGGCTGGAGGCGGATAAGGCCGCAGATGGATCGTTATTGCGGCCTCTCCCCATTAGTGCCATTGATCCTGTATACCGGAATGTGCCTATTACGGGCAGCAGCAATGCAACCGATGACAGTGCTAATATCGGTGCCGAAGAGCTCCTCCCAGGAATCTGCGCGGCCGTTTCGTGTGTACACGTGTCCGCTGATTTCGTTAATAAGGAAGAGCCTGAGATGCCCATCTCCGTTCTTTGCAGCTGCGAAAATAGTGTGGTCCTTAGTGAACTCGACGATGTGATCGAACAGTAACTCATTGAATTTAATAGGTGCCATGGTTCACCTCCTGTTATTTGTTGTCCCGAGAGCCACAGAGGGGTCATCGCCTGGAGGGGGCGCTCTATGACCCTCGGGAACAACAAAACCGCATTTCCTATACCTGCCACGGTAGTTAGGAAGAG
>SCRK01000265.1 GCA_004298075.1 bacterium
ACAACCTTTGCCCCGCAAATCTCCGCGCGCATCCTCGCGGCCTCACCGGCGTGGTAATGCGGCGCCTGCTCCTGTTTATAAACCCGGTCCTCCTCCTGGTCGATAATGATCAGGCCAAGGGCATTCGCCGGGGAAAAAATGCTTGAACGCGTGCCGATTACCACGCAATACGGCTCCCGGCTGATCCGCTCCCAGGCCTCCATCTCCTTTGGCTGTTTGCGAAAAACAAGATGAACTTCTATGCCTAAACTTTTCTCGATCAACTCGCCGGCTCTTTGAGCGGAATTAATATCGCTGAACAGAACAATCGCCGATTGTTTAGCTGCCAATGCCTCCTTAATCTCCCGTAAATAAACCGGCATCCGGTCAACCCCTGATAAGAAAATTATCTTTTGCTCTGAAAATGGGGTCAGAATTATTTTTCCGGCTTTAGACTCGGGCTGCGAAAAATAATTCTGACCCCATTTTTTTCCTTTTCTTAACTCTTCAGGGAGAGCGCTGTCAATTGCCTCGCCCCAGGAGCAGCAGTAATATTCCGCCACCCTTTTGGTCAATAAAAGCATCCCCTCATCCAGGATAGGTAGCGGGTCAATAAGAGCGGATATTTCTTTTACCTTTTTGATATTGCTCTTAGCGCTCAAACCAACCGCGTAAGCAACCTCTTTTTTGTTGCGGAAATTCACCCAGACCCTTGCTCCTGAGCTAACCTTCCCTTCCAGATCAGGCGGCACAAGATAATCAAAAGGGCCGTCAACAGGCAAACCCAGCACAACCTTAACGTATGACATCGGCTAACTTGCGGCAGGCATCAGGCCTGGCAACCTGGGTGATATTTTTTTTAAGGCTTTCAAGTTTCCGCGGATCGTTTTTCAATTCCATGACAAAATCCCTGATCTGCGGAATATTCTTTGGCGTAAAACCCACCCCGTAAGCAGCCAGGACTTTAATATTTTCCCGCTCCTGGCCGGGGATCGCGGCTACAAATACAGGAAAGAGCTCCATATTCAGCAGTTCCGTAATGCTTAATCCTCCGGGCTTGGTGATGATGACATCGGAAACCGCCATAAGCTCCTCCGGGTTGTTTACAAATCCAAAGACCTTTACATTTTCCAAATCCTGTTTTGTCAGGCGCCTGAAAAGCGGATCATTCTTCGCGCAAACCACCAGCACCTGAGCGAACCCGCAAAGGCCCTTAGCGATCTCTTCAAGCGGCCCTGATCCGAATGAACCGGTCATAAGCAGCACTGTAAATTTTTTTCCCTCTATGCCCAATTTATCCGCCAACTGTCCCCTATCGCGGACTTTGGCAAAATCAGGGCTAAATGGAATGCCGAAAACCCTGACTGCCTCCTCCCGCACCCCCTTGCTTAATAGCTTATCCTTAGTTAATTCTGAGGCAGCTATATAAATATCAGTGCCGTCAGATACCCAAAAGGGATGGACCCCGAAATCCGTGATCACCGTGATCAGTTTTGCCCCGATCTTATTTTTGGATTTCAATCCGGCAGCCAGCTCTGAACTCAAGAAATGCGTGGATATAATATAATCAAAATTGCCCTTTTCAAGATAGCCGGCAAATTTACGGCAGCTGAAATAATTTACGATTGAAGAACTCCTGCGGCTAATCCGGCGGGTTAATTGAAACTGTGTCAGCCAGAAAAAGAAGCCCCAAAGCCAGACAGCGTAGTGGATCAGGAAGGGATAACCGAAACCATAGCAAAAGCGAAAAAGAGGCCCGGTAAAATCAAGGACATCCGTAAGTTCAAGCTCCAGCTCCTTACGGTTAGTCTTTAAATAATCATATACAGCCTCAGCCGCCCTGCGGTGGCCGGCGCCTGCTGAAGCGTAAACAATCAATACTTTCATTTTTTAACCTGTTAGAAATTTGGCAGCCGCAAAGAGGTCCTTAAATATAAGATCCGGCTCTGCTTCCCAGTGCTTACGGTTTACCGATTTTTCCTTGCCGGTTAATACCAGGATGGATTTACAGCCTGCCGCCCGCGCGGTGAGCACATCACGGATAGTATCGCCGATAAAATACACGCCCTTTAAATTAAATTTAAATTCCCGGGCTGCCTGTTTAAGCAGGCCGGGCTTGGGCTTGCGGCAAGCGCAACCGGCCTCTTTATGGTGCGTGCAGTAACAAACTTTCGTGATACTGCCGCCCGCAGCCTCGATCTCCTTAAGCATTTTGGCGGTTATCGCCTCCAG
>SCRK01000266.1 GCA_004298075.1 bacterium
GAAGTCCATTCCCGCGAATATACACCGATCAACTGGTTGGTTGCTCTGGCAGGATTGATCAAAGGGCCCAGGATATTAAAAATGGTCTTTCCGGCGATCTGCTTTCTTGCCGGCATGACATGCTTCATTGCCGGGTGCAGATTTGGCGCGAATAAGAAAGCTATGCCGATCTCTTCAAGGCATTTTTTGATCTTCGCCTTGTCCATGTTGATATTAACCCCTAAAGCCTCCAGAATATCGGCGCTGCCGCACTTGCTGGATACCGAGCGGTTACCGTGCTTAGCTACTGTAATGCCGGCTCCGCTTGCGACCAGGGCGCTGATCGTGGAAATATTAAAGGTCCCTTTTTTATCTCCTCCTGTGCCGCAGGTATCCAGGATATTCGGCGCCTCCACTATGATCGGCTCAACATACTTAAGCATCACCTCTACAGCAGCGGTCAGCTCTTCGACAGTCTGGCCTTTTTCATTGAAGGCGGACAAAAACATCACGATATCCGCGGTATCTGTAGTGCCGCTTAAGATCTCCCGCATTACCTGCTGCATCTGGGAGGCGCTCAAATCTTTTTTATCAGCCAACTGATGAATCAGCTCTTTGATCACTTTAATTTGAGGAAATTATCCAGTATCTGCTTGCCGCTTTTGGTAAGGATGGATTCAGGGTGGAACTGCACCCCCCAAACGGGATATACTTTGTGCTTTAATCCCATAATCTCCTTTTCGCGGGTCTGGGCGGTTATCTCAAGGCAATCGGGAAGATTTTCCCTGGCAACCAGCAAAGAGTGATAGCGCGTAGCCAGGAAGGGATTGGGTATGCCTTTAAAAATTTCCTTTTTATTATGATATATTTTTGAGGTTTTGCCGTGCATAAGCCTCCCTGCCCGTACGATCCTGCCTCCAAAAACATAACCTATTGCCTGATGGCCGAGGCAAACCCCCAGAATGGGGATTTTCCCCGCGAATTCCCGGATAACTTCGCAGGTAATTCCGGCATCCTCCGGCCTGCCCGGCCCCGGAGAGATCACGATCTTCGCTGGCTTTAACTTCCTGATATCATTGACCGTCAGCGCGTCATTGCGGGATATCTTGACCTCCTGGCCTAATTCCCCTAAATACTGCACCAGGTTATAGGTAAAAGAGTCGTAATTATCGATCATCAGTATCATTCTTTTTCTCTCCAAACTTTTGCCCCTAAGTTAATCAATTTCTTCTCAATGTTTTCATAGCCGCGCTCCAGATGGTATATCCTGGAGATGGAGGTCTTTCCGCGGGCAGCCAGGCCTGCCAGGACCAAACAGGCCGATGCCCGCAGGTCGCTGGCCATGACCGGCGCCCCGGATAAACTTTTTATCCCTTCAACGATGGCATGCGGCCCCTCCCTTTGGATATGCGCTCCCATACGGTTAAGCTCGGAAACATGCATAAACCTGTCTGGGTAGATCTTCTCGGTGACAACACTGATACCCCGGGTAACCGACATTAAACTCATCATCTGCGCCTGCATATCCGTGGGAAAACCGGGATAGGGAAGAGTAGTGATGTTCACGGCTTTTAATTTCCTGTTGCCTTTTACGCGCAAAGAGCCGTCGCTACGCACCAGATGCGCCCCTGCCTCATCCAATTTGTCGATCAACGCGCCCAGATGCCTGCTTTGCACATTCTTGATCAAAATGTCCCCGCCGGTAATAAGGGAAGCTAAAATTAAAGTCCCTGCTTCAATGCGGTCGGGGATTATGGAATGGGTTGCCCCGCGTAAATGTTTTACTCCTTCTATCTCAATGATCGGCGTGCCCTGGCCTTTTATCTTAGCGCCCATTTTATTCAGGAACTCCGCCAGATCAACCACCTCCGGCTCACAAGCCGCGCCTTCAATCACGGTTTTACCTTCCGCCAAAACCGCGGCCATCATCACATTATCGGTAGCCAAAACCGAAGA
>SCRK01000032.1 GCA_004298075.1 bacterium
GAACATGCTAAAAACGGCAATAACCAGCAATAAGATAAGCGCTATATTCTTAACAGTCTCCTTATTCATAAACTAATATTATATAAGCCACTGCCTAAAAAGCAAGCTATTTTCTCCTGAAAACAGGTTAGATTATCCGGCTCTTTGCGTCTATTGTCTTAAAAAGCCTGCCCTTAAGACAGGCAAAGGAGGGATAATGATCGCGAAAACTTACAGTTTCGGTCTCATGGGCCTGGAGGCTTATCCGGTTGAAATAGAGATAGATGCCTCAAACGGACTTCCCGCGGTAACCCTGGTCGGGTTGGCAGATACGGCGATCAAGGAAAGCAAGGAAAGGGTGCGCTCCGCGATCAGGAATTCAGGGTTCCAATGGCCCAGCCAAAGGATAACCGTAAATCTTGCCCCCTCAGACATCAAAAAAGAGGGCGCTTGTTTTGACCTGGCAATTGCCCTAGGGATCCTGGCGGCAACCGGGCAGATCGATAGCGCAGTGCTTAAAGATTATTATTTTCTGGGAGAATTATCCCTTAATGGGGAGCTGCGGCCGGTGCATGGGGTTTTAGCCATGAGCTTAGCCATGGCTAATTTACAGGTAAAGAACCTTCTGCTTCCGGAAGAAAATAGCCATGAGGCCGGGATCATACCGGAGATATCTGCCTGGCCGCTAAAGAACTTAAAGGAGGCTGCGCAATTTTTAGCTGATCCAGGCACTAAGCAGCCCTTTAAATTAGCCCTTGGCCAGATTATGCGGGAGAACGCGGATTATCCCGTGGATTTCTCCGAAGTCAAAGGACAGCATTTTGCCAAAAGGGCGCTTGAGGTAGCTGTATCAGGCGGGCACAACATCCTGATGATCGGCCCTCCGGGAAGCGGAAAAACCATGCTTGCCAAAAGGATCCCCACGATCATGCCGGAGTTGGCGCTAAAAGAGGCCCTGGAAATAACCCGGATACACTCCGTGGCAGGCGCGCTTTTAAAAAATAAGCTTTTTATAGGGACACGGCCATTCCGTTCTCCGCATCACGGCATTTCGGATATTACCTTGATCGGCGGCGGCTCAATCCCTGTGCCGGGAGAGATCAGCTTGGCGCATCAGGGGGTGCTTTTCTTGGATGAACTCCCGGAATTCCAGCGCGACGCTTTAGAGGCGCTGCGGCAACCGTTAGAGGACGGTTCAATACGCGTATCGCGCATATTAAAATCCCTGACATTCCCTGCTTGTTTTGTCTTGGCGGCGGCGATGAACCCCTGTCCCTGCGGTTACTATACCGATCCTCATAAGGCTTGCCGGTGCTCGACCACCCAAATCGCCAGGTACCGCGCGAAGATCTCCGGCCCGCTTTTAGATAGGATAGACATCCATATAGAAGTGCCGGCTGTCCGTTATCAGGAATTAAGCAGCAATTTGCCTGCTGAAAGCTCCGCCCAAATTAAGGAAAGGGTAGATAAGGCCAGAGCGGTGCAAAGAGAAAGATTCATGGATAAAAGGATCTTATGTAATGCCCAAATGAGCCATAAACAAATAAAAGAATTCTGCGTCTTGGGCGGGGAGGAAAATGCGCTGCTTAAAATGGCGATGGCTGAATTGAATCTTAGTGCCCGCGCATATGATAAGATATTAAAAGTCTCAAGGACCATCGCGGATCTGGCGGGGAGCGGGGATATCAGGCAAGAGCACCTCTCAGAGGCGATCCAGTACAGGAGCCTGGATACCGGGCTATTTGTGTAGGGCCAAAAACAAGGAATACAAACGAAGGCTTATATTTTTGCTCTTACGGTTTTAGTTAAGATAGCCTAAGGACTTTAATTTTTCTTTATCGACCTTATTAAGTTCGATCTTATTTCGGCTGGGCTTCCTGATCATCCGCCCCAAGAAAGAATCCAAGGCATTCATCAAATTCTTCGATCTTTTATTTTCTATAAGAAATAAATTATTTAATTCTCCCGGGTCGTCTTTTAAATTATACAGTTCGTATTTATCTTTTTTTCTGTCATAAATGAGTTTCCACCCGTTTCCGCGTATAGCAAATTTTTGCGAGCCGCCTTCAAAATACTCGCCGAATACATAGGTTTTTCCATATCTTCCCGCTTTAGAAATTAGAGGCATGAGGCTGGTGCCCTCAAATTCAGCTTGCCTGGGGATCCTTATTCTTGCGATATCTAAAATCGTTGGAAAAATATCTATAAGAGAAACCTGCTGATCGATTATTTTGCCCAAGGGTTTGGAGGAATTATAATAAATTATGAGGGGGGCTTTAATCAAGTTATCATATAAATATCCTCCGTGATCAAAATAATAATCATGCTCTCCCAGGCTTTCTCCATGGTCTGCGGTTATTATGACAGTAGTTCTATACAATAATCCGGCCTCTTCCAGCGCGTTGAGAAGCCTGCCGATTTGATCATCCGTGAACCGTATCTCTCCATCGTACTTGGCAATGTAATAATTTGCGTCCTTAATTCCGCCCTGCGCCTGGTAACCCGGAATTCCGCCAAAGCCGCCCCGCCTCCTATTGAGCAAAGGCAATTCAACGCCCCCCCCATAAAACCTGTCCCTTAAATACATTCCGTCATACGGTGGAGGCGGAGTATACGGGCCATGGGGATCAAAATAATGCAGCCAAAGAAAGAACCTCTTATTTTTATTCTTATTTAGCCACTCTATCGCCCAATCCGTGATTTTATCCGCCTTTTCGTCAAGTTTTATCTTTTTTGAAATAAAATCTCCCCTGGAAATCAGGTGGGGGAATAACTGGGCGCTTATAATGCCCGTAGAAAAATTATTTTCCTTTAGTACCCCTCCTAAAGAAACAATATGGGGGTCTAGAAAATTACCGAACTCCCATATTCCGTGCACATCAGGATAGGTAGAAGTCATTATTGAAGGCACGGAGGAGATCGTGGAGGAAGAGGCTGAGATAGCTTGGGTAAACATTACTCCTTCTCGTGAAAGTTTATCAATATTAGGAGATGTATCCCTTCTATAACCATAACAGCCCAGATGGTCTGCCCTCAAGGCATCGATGGATATAAATAAGATATTTTGTCGCACATCTTTTTTAGATTTTAAATAATGGATTGATACCAGGCTTAGTCCGATCACCGAAATGATTGTTAGAACAATCAAGCTGACAGCTGCATATTTTATTATAATTTTATTTTTCATTATAACAATTCAAAGGGGATATGGATATCCCTTTGTCATTTAAATTAAAACAGGGTATAAATAAATGGGGCTACGGCAGCGGATTGCGTGAAAAACATCAGCAGCCCTAACAATAAAAACGTGATGATAATCGGGGCTAACCACCATTTCTTGCGCACTATTAAGAAATTCAGGAATTCCTTTAAAATAGCCAATTTACCCAATTTTTCTCCTTTTAGAATTGCCTTTCCCAGCCAGGCGGATCATTAATTTTTTCTTTCCAATAGGATTTTTTGTTTTTTTCTATCTTTCTATCTAAGGGATCTGCGCGGAATAACCGGATCACCAGGGC
>SCRK01000033.1 GCA_004298075.1 bacterium
CTGTTAAAAGTTGCGGGAAAGCCGAAAGAGAGCCTGTACCTGGTTATCGATGAAGTAAGCGGGGAGAACTGGGCTAAGGGGGATAAATTTTTTGGTTAACTTGAATAACCGCCAAAAATATGTTATATTTATTTTGTAAATCGAAAGTTTGACAATTTGGTGTTTGACCTAATGATAAAGGCTAACCGGCAGTAATGCCGGGGCGCAAAGCTACCGACCCGCCAATTTTTAGTCGCGGGAAGCGGGGCTGCCAAGTAGGGTAAAACCCTAAGAAGCCTTTAGGGTTTTTTGTTGCACGGGCAACATACTTGCCCATCCGCTTGGGCAAGGTATGTTGGGAATAAGATTCTAGGAAAGGAGCTAAAGATGAAGAAAACCGGCCATAAAACCGCCTGCCGGACCAGAAGGCACCATAAAAAGAACATGGCTTTTCTTGAGGCCTTGAGGTTCTTTGACGGCATGCCGTTATTCGGTATCCGGCGTTAAGTAAGCGATAATTCCGAGTTTATACCTGCCAGGTAGATAGAATATATAAGCTTTGCAAGAGAAGGCGCCTTTTAAAAAGGCGCTTTTTTGTTTATATTAAAGTTAGATTTTACGCCTCCTTGCGTCAATTGTGGCAGGAGGTGACAAAATGCGCAGATTAATTCTTAGCGGCATAGCAGCGGTTTTAACTTTAAGTGCCTTTGGCGGGGTGCTCAAAGCGGAAGAGCCGGCCTGGGAAGATATAAGCAGGGGGAATTTAAATATTCAATGCATTTTGACGGGAGAGGAAAAAAGCGGGGTAATTTTCGCGGGTTCTTCGGGAAGTATCTTAAAGAGTAATGATGCCGGAAAAAGTTGGCACAGGGTTTTAGCGTTAAGGTCAAGAGAACACAAGGTTAATCAGTTGTTGTTTGATCCGGGTGACCATAATATTGTTTATGCCGCTACAGATAACGGCTTATACCGCAGTAATAATTTGGGAGAGCGCTGGGAGAGAATGTTTAAAGGCAGGAATAGAGATGAATCGCAGTGTATCTGCCTGGTTATCCTGCCTTACGCGGTGTTCCAGGGCACAAAGGCAGGCCTCTTTGTAAGTGAAGATAATGGGCGTAGCTGGCATAAACAGGACGGGGTGATCGGAAGCGTTCCAATATTAAGCATAGACTACAATGCCGGCGAAAATAACTATATTTACTTGGCTAGCTTAAACGGCGTATTCAGCTCTTCAGATTCGGGAAAAAGCTGGGGGAGGGTTTTTGTGGCGTATGCCGCGGAAAAGGAGAGTGAGGAATCCGTAGATAGTGAAGACAGGGATGCGCAGGAGCGCTATTCTGATATACGTTTCTTGAAGGCCGATCCTCATAACCCCGGTTATCTTTATCTTGCTTGCGCCAAAGGCGTATATAAAAGCATTGAGCGGGGAAAAAGTTGGAATAAGCTATCAGAATATGGGTTATTAAGCCGGGATGTTTTGATGATATGTATTTCCTCCGGATCACAGGTTTATGCGCTAACGCGATCCGGAGTTTTTCTTTATAAAGAAGAGCGTTGGAGGGAATTATCTTTTTGCCTGACCGCGGGAAAAATAAATTATCTGGCTTTGGATGATAAGGGTATCCTCTATGTAGGGGGAGAAAAAGGCATATTTAAGTCCAATCTTAACAC
>SCRK01000267.1 GCA_004298075.1 bacterium
TCCTTGATCTCGGGGATCACCCCGGCCAGCCTGCGGATCAGGTCCTCAACCGCGGAAAGCGAAATAGTTACCTGCCCCCCAGAGGTAGAAAAAGCGATCGTCTTCTCCCTCTGGAATTTGCCCAGGATGATCTGGGCGAAAGAAAAACTGATGATGATCAAAAGCCCTCCCAATAGGCCAATGATTATCCGGGAGTTTGAGCTGGCTTGAAGATAGACGAGAAAATTATTCACATCCTGGGGCAATAGAAAATTTAACGCAAAGATTATCAACACCAGGCCGATGGCGGTGATAACCGCGGCATAAAATAAAATTCCCAAAATGGAAAGAAACTTCATTATTGCCCCCTTTCTATACCCTGCACATTCACATTGATATCCTTAATGGAAAGATTGCTCATTTTATCCAAAGCCTGGCGCACATTCTCCTGCACGCGGCCGGCGATATCGGGGATATTATAACCATATTTAATAACCAGCGGGATATCCACCCTTACCTCCCCGCTCCTGGAGATATCTACTTTTATCGCGGCTTGCGATTTTCCCCCGACCAGCTCAAGCAGGCCGTTCTTTAAACCGCCGCCGACCCTTTTGACCCCCTCGATCTCCGCGGCGGCAATGGCTGATATGGAAGCGATCACGTTTTTATGTATCCTGACTAACCCCAGCTCATTCCTAGTATCTTCGCTTTTCATCTATTCTCCTTTACCCTCATTTGCTAAAAGCTCCTGCACAAAATGGGTGGATATATCACCTTTTTTGAATAACGCGTTATCCATAAGCTTGAGGTGGAAAGGTATGGTAGTTTTGATGGGCGCGATATAAAATTCGCTTAATGCCCGGCGCATGGTCTTGATCGCCTCCTGCCGGTTGTTACCGTGGACAATAAGCTTGGCTAAGAGGGAATCATAATAAGGAGGTATTTCGTACCCGGCGTAAATATGCGTATCCACCCGGACATTAGGACCGCCGGGAAGGATCAGGGTCTCGATCTTGCCCGGACAAGGCATAAAATTATTCTCCGGATCCTCGGCATTGATACGGCATTCAATGGAAGCGCCCCTGATCTGAACATCATCCTGCTGGATCTTAAGCTTCTCGCCGCTGGCCACGCGGAGCTGCTCCTTGATCAGGTCAATACCGGTAACCATTTCGGTGACCGGATGCTCCACCTGGATGCGCGTATTCATCTCCATAAAATAAAAATTATTCATTTTTACGTCGAGGAGGAACTCGATCGTGCCGCAGCTGACATAACCGATTGATTTCATCCCCCTTAAGACCATTTCACCTAATCTTTTGCGCATTTTAGCATCCACGACAGGCGAAGGTGACTCCTCCAGCAGTTTCTGATGCCTTCTCTGGATGCTGCAGTCCCTCTCCCCAAGCTGCAAAATATGGCCCATCCGGTCGCCGATTATCTGCACCTCTATGTGCCGCGGCTTTTCGATATACTTTTCGATATAAACGCTGGAATTGCCAAAATTGGCTTCCGCCTCGCTCTGGGCGGTCAATAAGCTGGAAACCAGGGTAAGGTCATTGTGGCAAATGCGCATTCCCTTGCCCCCGCCGCCGGCAGCTGCCTTGATGATCACCGGATAACCTATCGTCTTGGCAGTCTTAAGCGCCTCCTCCTTGTTCTTGATGACCGAGCGGCTTCCGGGAACGATTGGAAGACCGGCCTTTTGCATGGTAGTGCGCGCGGCCATTTTATCACCCATCAGCCGGATATTCTCCGGTGTCGGGCCGATAAAAGTTATCTTACAGGATTCGCAGATCTCGGCAAAATGCGCGTTCTCTGCCAGGAACCCGTAACCCGGGTGTATGGCCTCTACGTCGGTGATCTCAGCGGCGCTGATGATCGCGGGGATATTCAAATAACTGTTGGAAGATGATGCCTGGCCGATGCAGATGGCTTCGTCGGCAAAACGCACATGCAGGCTGTTGCGGTCGGCCTGGGAGTAAACAGCCACGGTACGGATACCCAGGTCATGGGCAGCGCGGATTATTCTTAAGGCAATTTCGCCTCGGTTGGCAATGAGTATTTTGGAGAACATCTTTGTCTTTTAAAGCGGCTCAATAAGGAATAAAGACTGGCCGAATTCAACCGGCTCAGCGTTATCTACCAATATCTCAAGGATCTTGCCCCTTATCTCTGACTTTATCTCATTCATCAACTTCATTGCTTCAATTATGCAGATCACCTGGCCCGGTTCGATCGTCTGGCCGACCTCTACGTAAGCGGGCGCCTCCGGGTTAGGCGCGCGGTAAAATGTGCCTACCATGGGAGATTTGATCTCCGCCGTCTTAACCAAATTCTTATCTTGCGCTTCC
>SCRK01000268.1 GCA_004298075.1 bacterium
AAGGTATCTTTTCTTTTGGGGTTGTAGTAGGTGACGGGAATGCGGCCTAAGAAGTTAAAAACGTATTTTCCTTTTTTATCAAATAGCCATCCCGGCAGGTTAGGCTTAAAACACAGGTTAAGCCGTCCATTTTCATCCAATGTAAACGGTTTGGTTCCGGTATTCATGATCAACCAGATCTGCAGGAATTCGGCGGTAGATCCGGAAAGCCTGGCTACAAAGCCATTGCCATGCAGGTTCTTGTCCGGGAAAGCGCTGCTGACCAGGAAAGATGAATTTTCCAATATACTGCGGCCATATTTCCTGGGGTCTTGGAAGGGTATGAGCACATTCCTGAATTCAGAGTAAAATTCTTCAACCAGGCCTGTTTTAAGCAGTTCCAGGATATATTTATACTCCATATGCAGCCAGATGGATTCATTTTCCAGCCAACCAGGGGTAAATATCCGGCACCTGCCGATCTCTTCAGGCATGCTTTTAAGGGGAGCAGTCACCTTATACATTTTTAATTTCTTGTCAAAAAGAGGGCTTTTTTTAGCCGCTTTATAGAGCTTGGCCGCTTCTTCGCGGCTTTCCGCAAGACGCAAAGCGTGCATTTGCCCTTCCAGGAAAAGAGGAAGAGGTTTTTGCGCGAATTTTTTAGGCATTACATAATGCTCTTTAACCAGATCATATTCCACAAGCTGGTTGATAAAATAAGAATAATACATACCCTGGGCCTTATTAAAGGCCTTTTTCAACCCTGAATTTACTTTAAGCAGGGCCTCATTCAGAAAAGCAATAAGCTTCTCTACCGGCACCGCCGCCTCATTACCGGAGAAACCCAAACGCGTGTTATAGCGATAGGTTTCTTTGGCATTATTGCTTTTATCCCAATAGATAAATGGTTCTTCAGCGAATAAAGGCGAGAGTTCCTCAATAAATTTAGCTATCTCTTCAGCCAGTTCGATTTTTTCGATCCGGCAATTATCCAGGTTCTGTTTTATCTTCATCAGCAGCCGCTTTAACTCAAATGTTTCGCAGCTGGATGAGCCAAAGAGCGCGGGCAGGCCGTTAAGCGAGTCAAACCAGTTAGGTTTATTGGCCTCCATTTCAATTCCTATCCCAAAGGGATCCAGCGAGGCAAGCTTATTTACCGCCAGGCATAAAAGTTTGGCGATCAATGTCGTATAGTAAATTTCTCCCGCGCCATTGCGGGTCCTTAGAATATGGGGATTTTCCGTCCGTTTACGCAGCATTTCCTTTTTAGCGGCATCCGGGACAATGGAATGGAGCTGGCGTGCCTGGCCGTTATAAATGACATATTTTTCCCCGCGCGGCCTGACCATTTCCGTGTTGTCATAGAATGAAAATATTTTATTGCCAAAAAACAGTTCATTGGATTTTTCCGGATAAAGCCCCAGGTAGCTATCGATCAGGTCCAGGTTATAAGCCCAGTGGTCGGTCCAAAAACCTTCTCCGTGTTCAGCTTCTTGCGATTTCAGGGAAGCAGAGAGGAGGAGGTCCAGGAAATTATCGTAATTTTCCTTAAGACGGATCCTGTTTTCTTCGAGAAAGAAGATCAGCTCACCGGGGGTAAACGGCTTTTTAAGGAATTGTCCAAGCTTATCGATATCTTTAGCCTCAAGCATCGCAGCCAGCAGTTCACGCAGATCCAGGTTATTCTTAAGATGGAAACTCACCCCCTTTACTACTAGGGGATTAAATCCGTCAGCCTGGATCAGGTTCATAAAGAAAATGATATTTTCATCTTTTACCTGGGGGCTGAACCAGGGATCGCTCCTGCGGTTCTGATTCATATCCCGGTAATTGCCGTTCCCTTGTGAAAAATAGGTAGGCTGCAGTTGGAATTTATTATAGTCGCGCTCCAGGTCACCGTGTTTGCGGGAGTAAAGATAGAATACTACTCCCGATTTAGATACTTCAGGGTAACCCCCGCGCATGATATTGTCCAGATAAGTCTGGCCGGCATATAGGTCAAAACGGGTCTGGCTGCTTTTGGTCGCGATCTCATCTTTTAGCTTTCCAATAAGTTTGAGGTTTTCATCCAGCTTTTTTTCCACATACCCGAATTTAGTAATTTTAGGCGCTAAGCTGTTTAAGGTTTTGGTATCCCGGGCCTGGCCAATCAAAGAATAAAAAGTTTTCTGCTCTCCGGGTTTTAACCCCATATCCATCATCAGAAAAGCGCAAGGGGTCTTGCTCCTGGCCATCTGTTTATCCGGATAAATAAAATTTGTTTTGGCCAGGAATTCGGCAGGGTAAGAAAAATCGGTTACCGCGCCGAATACAGTCTCGGGATCAACGATCGGCCGGATCAGTTCAGCCTTGGTGCCTTTAAAATGAAAACCAAGGTAAAAATTACCTTCGTCAATATGCACGACTTCCGGCCGGTCTGAAGGGTCAACCTCCAGTTTATAAAAAGGGATGTCGCTGTCCAGGTTTTCTATATTCATCCAGGCCTCAATAGTGCGGCCCAGCTTTTTTAAGAAAAAGTTATGCGTGCCGAAGGGGACGATCTGGGGAAGGCCGTCAATAAGCTGCAATTTTTTGGGCTTGCTTCCGGTATTCTCAATGCTGACAGTACGGCTTAAACCGGCATAAGCGTCATTAGGAATGTTAAAGTATTCCACCCTGGTCTTGATTCCCAGGGTCAGGTTTTCCTCCTCAAGGATCAATTCCCCCGAGCCGATAGCCATAGAATTTGTTATCCGGTAGTTGAGGTTTGCGCAGCCGTTATGGAACGGTTCATAGAAGGAATTTTCTTTCGCGGATTTGATCTTGATAAAGGTGCGAAAGCCCAGGGTTGAGACGAATTGCCAGGATTTGTTCGCCGGGAAGAATTCCAGGATAGCCCTGTCTTTATCCTTGGTTCCGAAACTGCAGATACATTGCCCGCGGTTGACGTAGAAGACCCACATCGGTATGCCGTATTTACCGGCGATCCCCGGGAAAAAGTTGGCAAAGGGCTTGGCGTAATTGTAGTTTTCAATTACAAACCGGCCCTTTGAATTAAGAAAGTATTTTGGTTTGGGTTGCGCGTGCTTTTTGCTCATTTTAAGATTAAGTTAATTATGGATATTTTACACACTTTCCCGGCTTTGTCAATGGGGTAGGGTTGTTCCACTACAGCCTGCCGGTTTTCTCACTCCAAGGTTGCTTTTTCTACACTTGATATTTCGCTCTCGGGATATTGTACGCGTGCGAAATTTTTCGCCGTGTGCTTCGGCTTACGTCTCGCTCCCGAACCGACTTACGCTAAAAGAGAAGGTTCTTCGCTCGACGTAATTCCTCGCACAATTGCCGAAAAATTTCCAATTGCACGCTTAACAATATCCCTCGGCAAAATATCTATAGCAAAATCGACATTCGCTCCAAAACCAGCAGTCTACAGTGTAACCTATGTTTCGCTTGCACAAAAAACTTGACAATTCCTGGGGGGGGTAGACTATAAACATGGAAAATAAAACCCGTATCTCCCAACCAAAATCCCCGGGCAAATCCTTAACTAATTATTTTATAACCTTTAAAAAAATTATAACAGAAAAAGAACATG
>SCRK01000269.1 GCA_004298075.1 bacterium
CAATAATAAAACATTACTTCTTCTTAAGCTTTTCCACTAATTCGGCGACAAACTTGCCGGCGACATCCTTACATCCTAAACCAAAAGCCAAAGCCAAACCTAAACCGACCGTCCCTAGAACTATGGAAATAGTCAGTTCAGTTATGCGGATGCCGATCTGCAGCTGTTCTAACCCTACGAAAACCGCGAAAATCATAACCACGGTTGCCACGATCTGGGCTAAGATCTTACTTTGTCCTAAACCCGCGTTATTTGCAGCGGTGCGCACGACATTCTTCAATAAAGTTGCCACGAACATACCCAGGACCAGAATAAACATCGCTGCGATGACATTCGGGATATAAAGGACAACTTTGTTTAACAAGTCGGCGGCAATGGTAAGGCCTATGGCATTGATAGCAACCATAAAGGTTACCAATAAAGCCAGCCAATAGCAGATTATTCCCACCAGTTCAGAGAAAGAATAAGTTATCCCTCCCTTGTCTAACAGCTTATCCAGCTCAATTTTCTCAGAGAGCGTATCAAGCTTGACCGCCTTAAGGGCTTTGGTGACAACGGCCTTAATAACCTTGGAAATTAACCAGCCGATGATCAGGATAACGATCAACAGCAGCGCATTAAGCACGAATTGGCTGATCTGAGCCAAAACTGCACGCGCAGGTTCTAATAACACCACTTGCCAACTACTCATATTCCCTCCTTTGTTAATACTTCAATTGATATAACTTTATCATAACTAAACAGTTATGTCAAGAATATTTCTTCAGGATCTCGTGCAGCCTCCGGCCTAAGACCTCCAATGAATAATCCTCTTCTACGGTTTGCCGGGCCTTCTTTCCGATATCCTGACGCAGGCCGGCGTTTTCAATAAGCATCCCGATCTTCTCAATAAATTCTTCTCTTGTCTCAGCGAGGAACCCATTTTCCCTATCTTTGATGATATTTTCCGCTTCTCCAATAGCAGTTGAAACCGTGGGGAGACCCATGGACATATACTCAAAAAGCTTGGTCGGGCTTTTTGCCCTGTTGAATTTTGTATCCCCAACTACCGGCAGGATCCCTATGTGAATGCCGCTAAGATATGCTGGGACCTCATGCGGGCTGATCCAATCCCTAAGCGTAATATGATCGTCATTATTCAGGCTTACCATATCCTTCAGGTCATGCTCATAGATTCCATCTCCGGTTATCTCAAAATATATATGGGGATATTTTTTCCTTAAAGAAGAAAAACAACCTGCGGCAAATTTGATATTTTCGATATACTCTTTACGATGAAACGTCCCAAGCCAGGAGATTACGATTTTATCCGGGGCTGAAGTTTTGACTGCAGGCTTGAATACCCCGGTATCCACTCCGGAAGGAATATAAAAAATATTTTTATTAAATTGACGGAGGAATCCCTGAAGGAACCTGCTTGCGCCTATGCAGAATAAGCTTCGCCTCGCGATAGCCCGCGTAAAGTAATGCGCTTTAGAAGAAGGATAAAACCCTAAATAATATTTCGGGTTTTCCCGCATTTCCCAATCATCAAGATCCAGGACGATCTTATTTTTGTTAAAAAAGCTGGCCAGGAAGGGAGCGAAAGAATGGTAGTTAAATCTCTGCAGGATAAAAATCGCTCCTTTGCTGCCGGAAAGCCTTCTAAATGCCTCATAATTATATTTTATCTTTTCGGATACCCCCAACTCTGATTCTCTGGCTCCGTCTTTTGCCCCCAGGGTATCAGAAAAAGATAAAACTTCCGTGTTCATTCCGCGCTTTAGAAGTTCTTGGGAAAAATTATAGCACCGTATTCGTGCCCCGGCCAGATCGTATCCTTCGCGGGTAACAAAGATCACTTTCATGGATTATCGGGCTTCATCATTGAATATAACCTAGGGATCTTAAACTGTTTTTTTCATCTTCGCTTAATAATGGGCTGGCATAACCTTTTTTAAATTTTGCCTGGATATAACCGTCTATTTTATCTTTCAGTAGTTTAGATTCACCTTTTCCTGCCAGAGGGAGGCCCCGCGACTCGCCAGGATCATTCTTAAGATCATAGAGACCGTACTCTTTGCGGCCCTCCCGGATGATATAGTCCAACTTCCATTCCTGGGTCCTGATACACTTATCTATAACCCCTTCATCGGCTAAAACATACGGCGGGGGATAGCTGGTTTTTCCCCGGATCAACGGCAGCAGGCTTACCCCGTCTATCGCTCCCGGATTATTAATTCCCAAAATATCCAATATGGTAGGCATGATATCGATAGAAGCGCTTACCTCTTGTTTGATCACCTTATTTCGCGGAATGATCTTATCGCACCTGATGATCAAGGGGACCCTGATAAGAGGTTCATATAGGAAAATGGCGTGGTGAAAATACAAATTTTTTTCTCCCAGCATCTCTCCGTGGTCGGAAGTAATGATGAAAATAGTTTTTTTGTCCAGCCGGCAGGCTTCCAGCGCTTTTAAGATCGTCCCGATCTCTTCATCAACGGTCCTTAATCCCTGGTCATATTTAGCTATGTAATAATCGGGGTTGGTTATCCCCATATGCTGGCGTGATAAATACTCTGGAATCCCGCCATAACCATACAGGCCATCACTAGGCTTTACGATAGGCAGCCTTCTTTTTTCATCATATAAATTGTCGTCAATGAATAAATCCTTGAACTGCTCGGAAGGTATATACGGGGAATGCGTATTCATATAATGCGCGTAAATAAAGAACTGCCTATTTTTATTCCGGCGGATGAACTGTATTGTTTTAGCGGTAATTTCCTTTTCATTGAAGCTGGTAACGAAAAATGAGTCAAAACCTCTCTCCATTCCCGGTACGCCTCTTATTTTGAATGTCTTATTCCCGCAAAAAAATGCGTTCTTAAAACCTCTGCTTTTTAAGATCTCGCTTAATGTGGAAAATTTAGGATTCAATTTACACCCCCAGCCGGAAACAAAATGGGCATTGGGCATGACTGAAGTCATTATCGAACTCACGGAGGGGGCAGTATGCGAAGATTGTGAAATCGCCTGGGTGAAGAGGGCGCCTTTTTTGGCAAGGGCGTCTATGTTCGGGCAGGTCTCCCTTTTGTAGCCATAGCAGCTCAAATGGTCATACCTTAAAGCGTCAATAACAACCAAAATAACATTTAACCGCCTTTGTTTTGGATGATTGACTACAGCTAAAGTAACGGCCAAGATTACTAATATCAAGATCGATTTTATTATTCTGCTCTTATCCATAATTAACGCCTGAGAGCCGCTTGATAAGCCTCTAAAAGCCTCTCCGAAGATTTTTCCCAATTATATATATTTTCCGCCCTTATCCTTGCCTCTTTGCCCAGCCCTGCTCTTAAATCTTTATTGGAAACCAAAAATTCTATTTTTTCCGCCAGGGCGGCCGTGTCTCCGGGCGTAACCAAAATACCCGCTTCCCCAACCATACTCTCAACCTCTCCTACTTTGCTTGCGACCATCGGCTTGCCGCTTGCCAAATATTCCGCGATCTTAAGCGGGCTTTTGCAGCAAGTCGCGGAATT
>SCRK01000270.1 GCA_004298075.1 bacterium
TTTACCCACATGCTGGTTTGATCCGTGTATCCTTTTTAACAAAGGAGCAAGGTATTGGCGGAAAACATTGTAACACTGGCCGCAGCCTAAGCGGCCGATCTTCTTAAAGTCCGCGTAGGTCAGGCCGCAATTGGGGCATTTGACGGCAGGAATGCCCTCCTCTTTATTCTTCTGCTCAAAATCAACCATCCCGGCTAAAAGGTCGCTTAAGCCGAACTGCTGCTCCATAGCCGAGCTCTTGGTCCTGGCGCACTCTTCACACAAGTGCAGCTCATTCATCTGGTCATCGATGATCTCGGTCAAATGCACTGTCGCCGGATTTTTTCCGCAGACATCGCACAACATATTAGTATTTTACTCCATCTTTACCGGTGAGCTCCCTGAATCTCTTCATTAAATCCAAAGTGAGCTTCCCGGGCTTTCCGCTGCCGATAACCCTGCCGTCCACCTTGACCACCGGGATGATCTCGGCGGCTGTTCCGGTAAGGAAACATTCATCGGCCACATACAGTTCGTGGCGGGTGAACACATGCTCGTGCGTCTGGATTTTAGCGTTCCTGGCCATCCCCAGCACCGTCTCGCGGGTAATACCGCTAAGAGCGCCCATGCATTCAGGGGGGGTATAAAGCTCATTGTTCTTCACGATAAAAATATTGTCCCCCGTGCACTCCGCGACATACCCGGAGTCGTTTAACATCAACGCCTCTTCATACCCGCAGTTGGTCGCCTCGATCTTGGCCATTATGTTGTTAAGGTAGTTCAAGGACTTTATCTGGGGGTTCAGCGCCTCATGGGCATTCCTGGTAGTGGAAACCGTGATAATGTTCATCCCTTCTTTATAAAGCTTCTGCGGGTAGAGGGCGATCTTATCGGCGATAATGATGATCGTCTCTTTGCCGGCGCATTTTCTGGGGTCAAGACCCAGGTCCCCTTCTCCCCTGGTCACTATAAGGCGAATATAGGCATCGGTAAGCTTATTCGCTTTAACGGTCGAGACAACCGCCTTGATCATCTGCTCCTTGCTCAAAGGAACCTTGACCATGATACTATGGGCAGACTCATAGAGGCGGTCAATGTGCTCATTTAATTTAAAAACCAGGCGGTTATAAACCCTGATCCCTTCAAAAACCCCGTCCCCGTAAAGCAGGCCGTGGTCGAACACGGAGATCTTCGCGTTCTCTTTATCGTAGAATTTTCCGTTAATATAAATTTTCATCACTGCCTCCCTAATTAAGCAATATTCCATCCTTCAAATATATGGTCCTGTCCGCGCTGCTTGCTATATCTTTATCGTGCGTAACGATGATCACGGTAACTTTTTCGCTTAAGTTAACCTCTTTCAAAAGGCGCAGGATATTTTCTCCGTTCTCCGAATCCAGGTTCCCCGTCGGTTCGTCGCAGAGTAAAAGCTGCGGCCGGTTGACCAGGGCCCGGGCGATGGCCACCCTCTGCTGCTCACCGCCGCTTAATTCCTGCGGCCGGTGGGTCTGCCTCTGGGATAATCCCAACCTCTCCAAAAGCTCCGAAGCAAACCCTAAGCTCTTTTTTTTCTCCCCCCATGATCTCAGGATCGCCGGCAGCAAAACATTTTCCAGGGCATTTAACTCCGGCAGGAGATGGAAGAACTGAAAAACAAAACCTACTTTGCGGTTGCGTAAGTTTGCCCGGGAGTTTTCATCCAGGCCGTAAATATCCTCGTCCTGGAAATAGACCTTGCCGGAAGTCGGATTATCCAGGCCTCCTAAAATATGTAAGAGGGTGGACTTACCCGCGCCCGACGGCCCCTGGATCGCTAGGAACTCACCCCGGTTTACCGCGAAATTTATATCTTTGAGCACCTCAAGGCTGCTTGTGGTGTCGCGGTAACTTTTGCAAAGAGCATTGGCCCTGACTATTTCCTCATTCATGCCGCAGTGCCTCGCTGGGGACTATCCTCGTAGCATAGTATGCCGGATAAATACTGGCAAATAAACTTATCAACAAAGCCGAGATCACGATCACACTGATATCCGTGGCGTTGATATTAACGGGAATACGGCTGAAATAATAAATGTCTTTGGGGATCAGGCTCCTGCCGATGATCTTGGATATAAGATCAATCACCTTATCCAGGGAAAGCGCCAACGAAACCCCTCCGGCGAATCCCAGCAGAATGCCCGTAGCGCCGATGGCTAAGCCCTGGAAAACAAAAACCTGCAGGATGCCTCTGGTTTTAGCGCCCACGGAACGCAGTATCCCGATATCCTTTATCCGGCTCATTACCGACATGATCAATGTACTCACGATGCCGAATGCCGCCACCACCGTGGTCATGGTCACCACAATGAACATGACGATCTTCTCCAGCTTCAACGCTTCCAGGAAATTTTTATTCGCGTCCACCCAGGTGCGCACCTGGTATGATCCGACGCCGGTCAGATCCCGGTACAACTTTTCTTTTATATTATCCACCTTATAAACATTATCCACTTTAACCGCTATCCCGCTTACTGTATCAGGAATTTTATAGAAATCCTGCGCGCCCTTGATGCTAGTTAAAGCCAGGCCGGCGTCATAAAGATACATCCCGCTGTTAAAGATACCTTTGATGCGAAAATCCGTCTTAGTAAGGGTGACCGGGGAGATAAGGCTTAAAGTATCTCCTATCCCGACACCCAGTCGTTCAGCCAGCTCCTGGCCTACGGCGACTTCATTGCCGGCCAGATCATAATTTCCCGCTATCAAATATTCTTTGATCTTGGAAGTTTGCGCCTGCAGCTTCGGGTCAATGCCCCGCACTTCAATACCGAAGATGGACTTGTCTTTTTTCACCAGGGCCTGTCCGTCAATAAAAGGCGCTGCCCCTAAAACATATGGTAATTTTTTCAGCTTATCTATCGCCTGGTACGGCTCTCTTGAGCCTCCATAAAACTCAACAGTAAGGTCAGCGTTAGTGCCGACCATTTTATCCTCTAAGAAGCGGTCAAACCCGCTCATTACCGAGATGACCACGATCAATACCGCAACCCCAATGGCAATACCGGCCATGGAGATAAGCGCGGTTATGGAAATGATCTTCTCCTTTTTGCCTGCCCGAAGGTACCTTTGGCTAAGCCACAGCTCTGAAAACATATTATTCCTTAGCCTCTTCCTGCGATCTCAAAAGCGGGAATAAGATCACATCCCTTATCGACGCTTGATCCGCCAGCAGCATAATCAGCCTGTCAATGCCTATGCCTAATCCTCCTGCCGGAGGCATGCCGTGCTCCAAAGCCAAAAGGTAATCGCTGTCCACGCATTTTTTTTCATCGGGGTCAGCGTCCTTTATCTCCTCTTCAAACCTCCTGCGCTGCTCCCGCGGGTCATTCAGCTCGGAATAGGCGTTGGCGATCTCCATGCCCGCGACATAAAGCTCAAACCTCTCCGAGATAAAAGGATTGTCCTTCTTGACCTTAGCCAGAGGGCAAAGGCTGGTAAAATAATCCGTAATAAATACCGGAGCGGCTTGCAGGTCCTGCTCCAGCATATCTTCAATGATCTTATTTATCTGCGAACGGCTCAGGCGGTTTTTGTCTTTGGCAAAACCTTTATCCTGAAGTTTCTTCAACATATGAGCGGGATCATCCTGCGGGTCGATCCCGAATTTCTCTTTGACCAGGCCGGCAAATGACTGCCTCATCCAGGGTGTTTTAAGATCAATGGTTTTACCCTGAAAGGTCAGCTCCTCCTTGCCCAAAACCTCTTTGGCCACATGGCGGATCAGATCCTGGGTCAGGTTGATCATATCCCCATAATCCGCGTAGGCCTGATAAACCTCAAGCATGGTAAACTCCGGATTATGCCGCGTCGATACTCCTTCATTGCGAAAAGAACGGTTGATCTCATAAACCCGGTCAAGCCCACCCACCAAAAGGCGTTTTAAATACAGCTCCGGGGCGATCCTCAAAAATAGATCCATCGCATATTCGTTGTGGAATGTCTTAAAAGGCCTGCCTGCAGCGCCCCCTGCGATATCATGCATCATCGGGGTCTCAACCTCAAGGAACCCTTTTTCATCGAGGAAGTTGCGGATGGATTTAATGATCTTAGCGCGCAGCAAAAATACTTTTTTTACTTCTTCGTTAGAAAGCAGGTCCAGGTAACGCTGCCTGTAACGCAGCTCCACGTCTTTTAAACCGTGCCACTTTTCAGGCAAGGGCCGCAGGGCTTTGGCCAGCACCGTAAAATCCTCAACCTTGACCGTAAATTCGCCGGTGTGGGTTTTAAAAAGTTCGCCGCTAACGCTTATAATATCGGCGATATCCAGATGCGCCAGCAACTCGGACTTCTCCTTACCCACCACATCCTGCTTCATATAAAGCTGGATCTTTCCGGTTGCGTCCCTTAGGTCCATGAAATTTACCTTGCCGTGCGAACGGTTGGC
>SCRK01000271.1 GCA_004298075.1 bacterium
GTTCGGGAGCGAGACGTAAGCCGAAGCACGCGGCGAAAAATTTCGCACGCGTACAATATCCCGAGAGCGAAATATCAATGTTATCAAATGTCATCAGACTGCAGCGAGAGCTTTCTGCGGCCGGATTTCTTAACCGAATGCCGGCGCTTCTGCTCAAGTATCCTTAGCTTTAGGCCTTTTGGCTTTTTACGGTTCCGGCGCATGACCTTTGCTTTAAGGGACTGCTTGCGCAGAACATTCTGCCGGATGCTGTTTTCAATTTTGCTCAAAAGAATGTGCCGGGCAAGGTTACGGTTAAGCAGCTGGGAACGCTGGCGCTGGCATTTTACCTCAAGGCCGGTCGGCAGATGCTTAAGATACACGCAGGTAGAGCTCTTATTGACATTCTGGCCTCCGGGGCCGCTTGAGCGGATAAAACTCTCCACTATATCCTCATCGCGCACCCCTAAGGCCGCCATCTTTTTTTCCAAAGCCGTTCTCTCATTCGCGGCAGCTGCCATAAGGCTATCCCTCCTTGCCTGCCGGGCCGACAAGCATCCCCGAATCGATCTTTTTGATCAAAAGATCCAGCTCTTTAATTAACGGCATAGGAAGCATTTTTAAAAGCTCAACCTCCTGCTTAAGCATGCGCAGCTGGCCAAGCAATCTTCTTAAAATCGCCAGCTTTCTCTTTTCCTGCGCCTCCTCCGGTTCCAGCTCCTGCCTCTGCCGGATAATCACTCCCAAGTTCTTCTTTAACTCCTGCGCGTCCCTTCCTTTTTCAAATATCTCTTTTTTGAGGTTATTATAATCATCCTCATCCAATACTTTTTTGTTTTTTGCCTGGCGCAGGATATCCACCGATTCATAACTGGGGATCTGGCTGGCCGGAGCGGACTGGGCGTAATCCGTTTTTAAATACTGCGGCTCCTCCTTCTCCAGGAAATAATATGACTTGAGCAGCTTCATCGCCGTAGCTTTGCGTATGCCTATCTCGCGGCTGACATAAACGTCAAAATTTACATATCCCCACTCTTTATACATTTTGTCTTTCCATACCGAATAAAGGGACCTGCCCAGCTCTATCCAGGAGCTCTTAAAATTCTTGGCGCTCTCCAGGATATGGTAACGCAAAGAACCAGCCTCCAGCCCTTCCATTTTTTCTTCTATGTTTTTCAGCGATTTCGTCTTGATCTGTTCCATTATCTATTTCCCGAATATATCCTTCAACTCTTTCCCGAAATCCTTATACTTATTTATTATGTTGGCCACCTTATCCACTATCTCCTCCGGAGATTGGCTGCTTAAGTTTTCCATCGCCGCCTTTAAGATGATTTTCTTTAACTTAGCCGGGCTTAAAGCCGGATCATCAAGCCTGGTATCTATGTCAAACTTCAGGCGTAAATTACCGTCCTTATCGGTGAACAGGTCCAGGGCGTTTTTCGTTAAATCCAGGCTCACCTGCTGTTCTTCAGTTTTTTCATAAACGAGATTGGAAAGGTTCAAATCCGTGATAATATTCAAAGCGTTATTTTTGGCTTTAAAGGTTGAAGTAAGGTCAAGCTTTGCCGACAAAAGCTTTTTATTTGAAATAAAATTGCCGTAATAGGGGGAAAAATTAGTTATATCCATATCCTTGACCTCTAATTCGGCATCCATATTTTTAGCCGGGAGGTCAAGCCATCCGGAAAAAACGATGCTGCCGAATGGTTTAAGGCTGGAGTTGGATAACTGGGCGCTTACCTTGAAATTTGCCGCGAGCGAAGTAACCGGCAGCAGGGCTTTAGACACGCTGATATTGAGCTTATCTACGATGAGCTGATAGCCTGGCTCGCTTATTTTTCTATCCGTAAAAATTATCTTTCCATCCTTGACCTTAAGGCTGGTCAGATAAACTGCCGGCGGTTTCCCTTTTTGTTCCAGGACCGGCAGGTTTAATTTGCCGTTAGCGTCTAGCTCAAGATTGATCACCGGCTCAACGACGGTCAAACCATGGATAACCACCTTGCCGAACAATAAACTGACCAGGTTCGGAGAAAAGGAGACCCTCTTTATGCTGGCGAGGTTACCTATCTCTAACTTTTGCAGGGTAACGGTAAAAGGCAGGCCTAAACTTATTTTGTCAACGCTGGCTTTGACTTTCAGGTTCTGCCGGATCTGATCCTCCACGATCTTGGGGGCGTAGGCACTGACCAGGATCCCGGCGGCCACAAAGAGAACCAGAAATACCGCGCAGATCAAAAGCAAAACTTTATATTTTTTTCGCATCTATCCCCTCCGTTGCTGCCCCAAGGTCAAGATCAAGAAATTCCGGATTATCCGGCAGGCTTAGATAAAAATCGTTAGTCTCGTCAAGCTCAGCCTTAACTCCTCCTGTTTTAAAATCAAGCACATGCCCGCCTTTTAACTTATCTTCGCTGATAAAATGCATGTGATAACCAGGCACGCCGATCTTCTCCGAACACTGGGGAGAGCGCCAGCCAACCATAGTCCCTCTTATATCGTAAAACTCAAAGACCTTCTGCCCTTTAAGCGCCTGATCAAGCTTTGGATAGGGCGGGGATTGCTTAGGCACGCTTCTTATTTGCACATACTTGAACAGCCCGCTTATCTTGACGGCATAAAAAATATTCTTTGACGGCAATAACTTATCCAGATGCCGCGTTAATTCCGCGTAATTTAACTCATCATCAATGACAAATGTCTTATCCGCGTCAAAAAAAGTTACCTGCGCGAAAGGTATACGTGAGGCCTGATCAACCGGGTAAACCCGTCCGTCAGCTTTAACCTGATAAAATACTCCATCTAAAGCCAGCATCTCCCCGTCTAAACCCTGGAATGTCCCGATACCGAAATCACCATGCCTCCTAAGGCGGCAAAGGCTTGCCTTTCCGTCATAATCCCCGGCAGAAAGCGCCTGAATGGTAGATACCTGGTACAGAACATCTCTTCTCTGGCTATGGCAGCAGCCAAACAACGCGAGAATAGAAAGAATTAAAAAAGGATAAAATTTATTTTTCAGCATAATTTAAAGTAAGGCGGTTTCGATCCTGGAGCGCACCGTATCCCTGAGCAGGGCAAAATCCCCTGGGCCATAACCATCTGTTTCAACAGCCGGGAGTACGATCAGCTTTGCCGATACCTTGGAGCTAAAGATCCAGCTGCCTTTGGGTATGGTATCACGCGTGCCCTTCAAACAAATAGGCAGGATAGGCTTCTTTTCTTTGATCGCCAGCTTAAAAGCCCCGTTTTGAAAATCATTCATCCGGTCAGTGGAGGAGCGCGTACCCTCCGGAAAGAATAACACGGACATATCTTTCCGCAGCCAAGAGCTAGCCTGGTGATAGATCTCTTTTATGCTGGCGAAGTCGCCGCGGGTAAGCTTGATATGCTTGATCAAACTCAGGCACCAGCCGATAAACGGGATCTTGAACAAACTTGCCTTAGCCACCCATTTAAACTGCATCTTGGTCTGATAAAGCACGGCGATATCCGCTAAGCTCTGGTGGTTAGAGATTATTACGTAAGTCCTTTTATGGTCTATATTCTCCAGCCCGCTGACTTTCAGGTTCCAGTAGGGATTCAGGCCGATCACGGCATCCGACCACCAGAAGCACTGCGCGTGAGTGGCCTTCTTTTTCTTGTCAAAAGGGAAGAGCAGGATGGTCAAGACAAAGACTACGAGGAAAAGCAGGATGGTCAACAGAATACTGCCTGTCCATATAACTATGGAAATAATTATCTTCATACCCTTATTCTTTCTTTAACTATAGCCCAAATAGCCGGATTTGTCAACTTTTAGATTAACGGATAACCGCTGACGGACAGATCTGATTATAGGCGCAATAAGTGCAGGCTTTGTATTCAGGCTTGGCCGGGAACTCCTGGCTGCGGATACCGGCGGAAACTACCTCTATGTCCTCTTTTACCTTTTCCAGTTGATCATTTCCGGGTTTGGCCCTTCCGATCATCCCTGATTCCAGGAAGTATAACTCTACAGCGGCGGGCATTACCCCGAATATATGCTGATAAGCCAAAGCATAAAGCGCAAGCTGCTTGCTTTCCTTAACCCGCTTATCCGCCTCCTTCTGCGCCTTGACCTCCGAGGTCTTGAAATCTATGATCACAGCACCCTCCGCTTCCATATCTATGCGGTCAAACCTCCCTGCTATCTTATTCTCACCCAGAACAAAGGAAAAATCTTTTTCAATGAATTTAGGGGAAGGCCGGCGCCTTTCTTCATCATTATAAAACCTAACCAGGGCCTCCCTGCCGATGCGGAAACGCTCCTCCTGGTGATTGGCATCCAGAAAACCCTGGGGGTCAAAATTCGCTTCAAAACAATCCAGGAGCTCATCCACCTTCATCCCATTGCCGTTAAGCTTGCGCAGGAAATACTGACTGACTGCTTCATGCATTGCCCGGCCATAAATAACCGTATGATGCTCCATGATCGGCACGCGCAGTATATTCACATATTTGTATTTTAAGGGGCAGGTCAGGTAATCATCTATCTGATAATAACTTAAGGTGATCAGCTTATCTTCGGATATCTTCGGAGGGGCTGCTTTAGGCAATTCCTTGACCGGGGCAAAGCGTTGGATACTCTCAATGGCCGCGGATTTTTTCTTTTCGATTTCCTGCGCAACCTCTTTACCCAAGGCTTCAGCCACAAACTGGCTTGGTTTACGCAGGCGCTTGCCTCCGTAATCATCCGCGCTGGTTAAATACAGTTCCTCTTTGGCCCGGGTCATGCCCACATAGAAAAGCCTGCGCTCCTCCTGGGTATGAAAATCCCCGCTGGGCAGGATCTCCTTGATCAAAACATCGGGCAGGTTGATCTGCTGCGAGCGTTTGGGCACAGGGAACTTGCCCTGCACAAGGCTGACTAAGAATACCACCCTGAACTCCAGGCCTTTAGCTTTGTGGATAGTCAGGATATTTACCGCGTCCTCCTCCAAGTCCGCCTCTACTGTCGGAGGGTCATCCCCGGAATCAATGAGCAGGTTAAGGTGCTGTATGAAGCTGATCACCCTGTCCTCTTTAGCCACCAGTTCAAAATCAGCCACCTGGTTAAAGAATTTGGCGATATTCTGGATCTTGGTTTCTTTTTCAAGGGTTGGGTTATGCGTCAGGCGTTTAAGATAACCGGTATCGGTAAGGAAACTATAAAGCAGCCTTCCGGTTGTTTCATCGCGGGAAACCTGCAGGAATTTTTCAATATCCGCCAGCACCTGCTTTATCTTCTCCCTGGTCTTTTCCTGGACCTGATCCAGCTCCGGGATCTTTTCCAGGTCACTAAAAACAGAATAGAGCGAGCGGTTCCTGCGCCTGGCGAAATGATTGCATAATGCCAGCTCTGTCAGGTCAACTTTGTAGATCTCGGAGCTGGCCAGATAATACAGGCTTAAGGAATCCGAAGGATTGGCGGCCACGCGCAGGAAATTAATGCACAGCTTTACCTCCTCCCTGGAGTATAAACCCTGGTTGCCGCTGAATTGCCAGGGGATATTCTGCATATTCAACGACTGGATAAAACCTCGGGCATCGGAATTAGAGCGCACGAGGATCGCAAAATCCCTGAACTTGAACTTAGCGGATTCCACTTTCTCTTTTACGATCTTGCTTACCTTGTCAGCTTCAGTAGAATAAGTATCAAAGTGTAAATGTTCGGGTTTCCGGCCGCCTTTAGTCAAGCCAATAAGGTGTTTATCTATCTTGGCTTTTATCTCAAAGCGTTCCGGGTTATTATACTGGATCAGCTGGTAGGCGCTGTCTAAGATCGCCTGGGTGGAGCGGTAATTCCGGATCAGGGTGATCTGTTCCGCGTCAGGGTACTTTTGGGCAAAATTTACAATATTACTATAAGCAGCGCCCCTCCATCGATAGATGCACTGGTCATCATCTCCGACAACCGTAATATTCTTCAGGCCAGCGCCAAGCAGATTAACGATCTGGAACTGGGCGAAGTTAGTATCCTGGAATTCATCCACCAGGATATATTTGAATTGCTTCTGATAATTCCCCAGCACCAAAGGATGCTCGCGCAAAAGCTGTAAGCTTAAATAAAACTGATTTCCAAAATCAACCAGCCCCTCCCTTGCCAAAACCTCCTGATACTTGACGTAAGCTTTCGCCACCTCCATCTGCTGGGCTGCCAATTCTAAAGCAGCTTTATCCTCCGGGCTAGCTTTAGCCTGGATAAGGAAATCCTGGGCATATTTAAAATAATCCTTGGCCGAGATATCTTCATCCTTTGCCCGGCTGAAAAATGAAATAAGCGCCTCAATAAAACGGGTAGGTTCTGCCAGCGGCCGGTAATATTCCAGCGGAAATTCAAAAAGATGCTCGCGGAAGAAAACCGCCGCCTCCGGACGGCTAAGCACCTTAAAATCCGGATTTAACCCGGCAACCAGGGAATTTTCGCGTAAGACCCGGTCGCCAAAAGCATGAAAAGTAGAGATCCAGATATCCGTGTAGCCATAAGGCATAAGGATATCCACCCGCTCCTGCATCTCCTTGGCCGCCTTGTCCGTAAAGGTAAGCGCGAGGATCTCATCGGTCTTGGCCAGGCCTTCATTGATCAGCCAGGC
>SCRK01000272.1 GCA_004298075.1 bacterium
GAAGGGTTTTTTACCTCCGATAAACCATGCGGCCCCATTTCAAATACGCCGATCTCGTTGGTAGAGCCGAACCTGTTCTTTACCGCCCTTAATATCCTGTATATCGCGAAACGGTCCCCTTCAAAATAAAGCACAGTATCGACAATATGCTCTAGGACGCGGGGCCCGGCCAAAGCGCCCTCCTTGGTAACATGGCCGATAATAAAAATAGAGGTATCCGTGGTCTTGGCTAATTGGGTTAGAACACCGGCGCATTCCCTTACCTGACTGACGCTGCCGGGCGAAGAACTGATAGCCGGATCAAAAATAACCTGGATAGAATCGATGATCACTGCCTGGGGTTTCAGCTTCTTGATATATTCAACGATCAAAGACAGGTCAGTCTGGTTGACGATATAAAGTTTATCCGATCCGGATTCACCCAAGCGTTTGGCGCGCAGCTTGGTCTGGGCAACCGATTCCTCCCCGCTTACATAAAGCACGGAGTTACCCTGGGCGGTAAGGTGGTTGGAGACCTGCAAAGAAATAGTGGATTTTCCCACGCCGGGATCCCCGCCGATAAGGATCACCGAACCTTTGACGATCCCTCCGCCTAAGACCCGGTCCAGCTCGGGGACATTGGTCTTTAGCCTGTCCTCATCCCTGGCCACCACATCCTTTAAAAGCACCGGGCCGTCCTTATACAGAGAGGCCCTTTCCTTTGTGCCCGAGGATGGGGCGGTATAATCCTCCTCGGTAAAAGAGTTCCAGCTGTTGCAATCCGGGCACCTGCCTAACCATTTTGGCGATTGATACCCGCAAGAGGAACAGCTGAACACTGTTTTGGTCTTCATTACTATTTCTTTTCCTTGGTCTTGTAAAATAACTTCCAGGGATGGTTGCGGATATCGGTGACCAGGGCATCCAGCTGATTATAGATATCATCGTCATAAATAAGCTTGCCCAATGAGCCCTCTTTGTTCCTTATCTTGGCGATCCCGTCATCCAGGTTACGCAATATGTTCTCCGCCCGGTTAAATATCTGGTGCATAGGCAAGGGATCCCTGCCTATCAATGAATCATTGGCCTTAAGGCAATTAGCGTAATCCTTTCCCGGCATTATCTCTATGTATTTCTCGCCCAGTAACCCCAGGGTATTTACCCAGACAGAGGAATCAGCGGGTATTTTAATGTTGTTCCTGAGCCAGATATCCAGGCGCACGTTAGAGCGATTCTCCTGCGGGATAAAACTCAGATCAACCTTCTTTACCTCCCCCACATCAACCCCGGAAAAACGCACCGGAGCTCCCACTTTTACCCCGTTGACAAAATTAAAATTGAGATTGATATGGTAACCCGAACTCCAGGTCTTAAAACCGCCTATGGATAATATAAAGATGCCCAGGATGACCAGCCCCACAAAAACAAAGATGCCTACCTTTAATTCTAATTTGGTTTTACCGAATATCATCTCATCCTCCGCTTATCTGGAATAGCCAATTGACTCGGTTATCGGGCCTTTGGAGAGCCCGTTGATGAACTGGTGCACTACCGGATCCTGGGCAGCCTGGATCTCGCTCGGCGTGCCCTCTATAATTATCTTTCCCTCGTACATCATCGCGATCTTATCGGCAACGTGGTAGGCGCTCTTCATATCATGAGTGACCACGACCGCGGTTACCTTTAATTTATCGTGCAAAGAACGGATAAGTTCATTGATGCTGTCGGCGGTTATAGGGTCAACCCCGGTAGTCGGCTCATCATAGAGGATGATCTCAGGGCGGATGCAGATCGCCCTGGCCAAAGCCACGCGCTTCTTCATCCCGCCGCTTAACTCAACGGGCATAAGATTGCCGATACCGCCTAAACCCACCAGATGCAGGGATTCCTCCACGCGCTCAGCCAGTTCTTTCTGCGCGATATGCGTGTGTTCAATAAGGCTAAAGCCCACATTATCGGCGACATTCATGGAATCAAAGAGCGCCCCGCCCTGGAAGACCATGCTGATCTTAAAACGCAGTTCATCCAATTCCAAGGGGTTTAATTTAGCCACCTCTTTACCTTCAACCAAAACCCTGCCATGCTCGGGCTTTAGCAGGCCCACGATATGCTTAAGCAGCACGGATTTGCCGCAGCCCGACCTTCCGATGATCACGCAGGTCTGGCCTTTCTCTATATTAAGGCTCAGGTTGTTCAAGACCTGATGATTATTGAAGTGTTTGCTTAACTCCCGGATCTCGATCATTTTTTAAGGAAATATAAAATAAAACAGCGCGGTGAAGAAGCAGTCCGCGGCAATGATCATGATAAAAGTAAAAACCACCGATCGGGTAGTCGCCTTGCCCACCCCCTCTGCCCCGCCTTCAACATTAAAGCCCTCATAACAGCTTACCAAAGCTATGACCATCCCGAAGATCCAGGATTTAAATAAGCCGGTAAAAAGATCCTTGTAAAGCAGCGCGGAAAAAGTGACATGCATATACATGCTGCTGGTGATCCCCAGCTTGAACACGCAGATAATGTAGCTTCCCAGGATGCCGATGATATTGGCATAGAGGGTCAATACTGGAAGCATGATACTTAAAGCCACAAAACGGGGGACAACCAGGTATTTTACGGGGTTAGTTGCCAGGGTCTCCAGCGCGTCGATCTGCTCGGTGACCTGCATGGAGCCAAGCTCGGCTGTGTTGGATGCCCCGACGCGTCCGGCGACGATCAGGGCGGTGATCACCGGGCCCAGTTCGCGCACGACGGTTAAAGCCACCAGGCTGGCAATATAGATCTCCGAGCCGATGCGCTGCATGAAATACGCCGTCTGCAAAGCAAAGATAAAACCGATGAAGAGGGCTACCAGCGCGACGATGGGAAAACTTTCGTAGCCTGCCTTTTTGGCCTGCTCAAATATGCGCTGCCACTTATACGGCGGCTTAAAGGTCAAATATATGGTTTGCCATGCCAGATTAGAGAGGCCGCCAAAAAAACTCATGCATGAGATGACCCTATGGCCTATAGTAATAAAAAAATCAGTGAACATCATTCAAAAAGAAGCTCCTCATTCTTACGGGTTACCTTGACCACCGAACCTTCCTTGTATTTCTTAGAGATGATCTCTTGAGCCAGAGGATCCTCAAGGTACCTTTGAATGGTCCTCTTCAAGGGCCGGGCTCCGAATACCGGATCAAACCCTTTCTCAACCAGGAATTCCTTGGCCTCCCTGCTGACCTCCATAGATATCCCCTGTTCTTTAAGCCGGTTGACCACATAGCCGACTTCAATATCGATGATACTCATCAGGTCATCCTTGACCAGCTGCCGGAAGACTATGATATCGTCGATGCGGTTTAGGAACTCCGGCTTGAAAGAATGTTTTACCGCCTCAAGCAGTTTGTCCTTCATATCCTGATAGGTAAGCTCATCCTTCTGCGCCTTAAAGCCGAGAGAACCGGTCTTGCGGATAAGTTCAGCCCCGACATTGGAGGTCATAATAATTATCGTATTCCTGAAATCCACTTTGCGGCCCAGGCTATCGGTAAGCCGGCCGTCCTCAAAGACCTGCAGCAGTAAATTGAAAACATCCGGATGCGCTTTTTCTATCTCATCCAGGAGGATGACCGCGTAAGGCCTGCGCCGTACCCTTTCCGTCAGCTGGCCCCCCTCTTCATACCCAACATATCCCGGAGGAGCGCCGATGAGACGCGAAACATTGAATTTCTCCATATACTCCGACATATCAAACTGCAGGAGCGCGTCTTCATCCCCGAACATAAATTCCGCCAGGGCGCGGGCCAACAGGGTCTTTCCTACGCCGGTGGGGCCTAAGAATATAAAAGAACCTATCGGCCGTTTAGGATCCTTGATCCCGGCGCGCGATCTGCGCACCGCGTGGGCAATAGCGTCGATGGCCTCATTCTGGCCGATCACCCGCTTATGCAATTCCTCTTCTATCTTAAGCAGCTTTTCGCTTTCTTTTTCCTCCAGCCTGAAAATAGGTATCCCGGTCCACTGGGCGACTATCTTGGCAATGTCCTCCTCGCCCAGCTCCGGCCGCATCTTATCCTTTGCCTGGCTCCACTCCTTATTCAATTTCTCCAGTTCCTGGCGGGCAGTCCTTTCCTGGTCGCGTAAAGAGGCGGCCTTTTCAAAATCCTGGCTCTTGATGTAAGATTCTTTTTCCTTACGCAGAGATTCGACATTGGCCTCTAATTTCTTGATGTCGGGAGGCACCACCAAAACATTTAAACGCGCCCGCGAACCTGCCTCATCGATCAGGTCAATGGCCTTATCCGGCATAAACCTCCCGGAAATATAGCGGTCGGATAATTTTGCCGCTGCCTCCAGGGCCTCATCCTTAAAAACAACCCGGTGGTGCGCTTCGTACCTGTCGCGCAGGCCCTTTAATATTTTTATAGTCTGCTCCACTGTCGGCGGGTCAACCATGATCGTCTGGAACCTGCGCTCAAGGGCAGCATCCTTTTCGATATATTTGCGGTATTCATCCATGGTAGTGGCGCCTATACACTGCATCTCTCCGCGGGAAAGCGCGGGCTTCATGATATTGGAAGCATCAATCGCCCCCTCCGCGGCCCCGGCCCCCACTAAGGTGTGCAGCTCATCTATAAAGATAATTACATCCTGGGAACGTTTTATCTCCTCCATTATCGCTTTGATCCTCTCCTCGAACTGACCGCGGTACTTGGTCCCGGCAACCATAAGCGCTAAGTCCAAAACTACGATGCGCTTGCCCCTTAGAATTTCGGGGACATTCCCGGCAATGATCAATTGAGCCAGTCCTTCCACTATCGCGGTCTTGCCCACGCCGGCCTCTCCCAGTAACACAGGGTTATTTTTAGTGCGCCGGCTTAAGACCTGGATCACCCTTTCGATCTCCTGCGTACGGTCAATGACCGGGTCCAGTTTATTTTCGCGCGCCAATGCCGTAAGGTCCCTGCCAAAAGCATCCAGGGCGGGAGTTTTTGTTTTGGCGGCCTGCGCCCCAGGCTGGCTCATCCCCGGTAACGCAGAACCCAAAAGCTCCATTACTTCATTGCGCACGGAATTGAGGTCCATCCCTAAATTCATCAGCACTTGGCTGGCGATCCCCTCTCCTTCGCGGATAAGGCCGAGCAGCAAATGCTCTGTGCCGATATAATTATGCCCCAGTGAACGCGCCTCTTCGGCAGCCAACTCCAGGGCTTTTTTGGCCCGCGGGGTAAAAGGAATATCCCCGATGATCTGGGTAGTCGGCCCGGGCTGGACAAGTTTTTCAATCTCAAGCCTTATATTTTCAAGGGAAACCCCCATCTTCTGCAATACCGCCGCGGCCACCCCTTCCCCTTCGCGGATCAATCCCAGCAGTATATGCTCGGTCCCGATATAGTCGTGGTTAAAACGCCTTGCCTCTTCCTTTGCCAGGATGATTACTTTTCTTGCCCTTTCCGTAAAACGATTAAACATGTCTTCTCCTTAGATTATATTAAGTTGAGTTTTTTGCGAATTAATTCCGCCCTCTTTAAATCCCTTTCATCAGAGGATAATTTCTTATTCTCTATTTTTTGCAGGTGCGCCGGCTGTGTAGTGATGAAAAGTTCATTGATGGTGCGGCGGTCAATATCCTTAACCATGCCCAGATCACTTCCCAGCCTGACCATAGAGAGCAGCTCAATTGTCTCCTGGCTGGTGATAATCCGCGCGCTCTTTAAAATACCGAAGGAGCGGTTTATCCTATCCTCCAAAACATCCCGGTTCTTAGAGAGAAGTATCTGGCGCGCCTGGGCCTCCTGTTCAATGATCTGGCGGATCAAACCGTTGATATTCTCGATTATTTCATCCTCACTGTGCCCCAGGGAAACCTGGTTGGAGATCTGGAAGAAATTTCCGCTGGCCTGGGTCCCCTCCCCGTAAAGCCCGCGGGTGGTAAAGCTTAATTTGGAGACAGCTGCCAGCACCCGTTCTATCTGGCGGCTCATTACCAAAGCAGGAAGATGCAGCATGACCGAACCGCGCATCCCTGTGCCCGTATTGGTTGGGCAGGCAGTCAGGTATCCAAAATCATCAAGATAAGCGTAATCCAGGGCTTTTGCCAATTCATCATCCAAACGGTTAATTATGCTCCATGCCTCAAAAAGATTAAACCCGGACTGCATCAGCTGTATCCGCAGATGATCCTCTTCATTGATCATCACCGCGATTATCTCTTCATCATCGACCAGAAGGGCCTTTTTTTCGGTTTTCTGGGTATGCTCGATGGACATAAGGTGCCGCTCCACTAAAAACTGTTTATCTATGGAATCCAGCTCCCCCAACACAAAAAGCGTGGAGCTTTTAAGCATATCTATCTTGGCGACGGCGGCCTTTATATCATTCAAAACCCCGTCCAGCTGGGCCTTGCTTGCCCAGTGGGGAAAAGGGTATTGGCTTAAGTTCCTGGCCAGGCGGATCCTGCTTGAGATAACGATATCCGAATTCGGGCCTGTGCC
>SCRK01000034.1 GCA_004298075.1 bacterium
TTCCTGAATATGGAGGCCTCCTGGGAAAGATACCCTATGCCGAAACGCGCGCGTTCATGGATCGGGAGGCTGGTAATGTGATGGTTGTCAAAAACGATGGTGCCGGAGTTGGGGCTGACGATACCCACGATCATATAAAAGGTCGTGGTCTTGCCGGCGCCGTTGGGGCCCAGAAGCCCGACGATCTCCCCGCGCTTCACCGTAATATCCACGCCTTTGACGACCTGCCTGCCGTCATAAGACTTGGTTAACCCTTTAGTTTCCAAAAGCTGCATTCATATCTCCCGTTTGGTAAATTATTATCTGAGGCCTGCCGGTCAGGGTGATCTTTTTGCTCACGGCGTCATAAATCGCTTCCTGGCTGTAGGTGGTGTTTTCACCCCGCAAAATGCGCACATTCCCCTGGGAGACGATCTTGTTTATGGAGCTGGACATAGCCATGGACTCCTGCGTTCCCTTAGCCTCCTCCTTTTTAGGAGTAAAATATACCTGCATCCTGTCGCTGTAAATGGTCAGGTCCGGTTTTTCCACTTTAACATTATTATTGAATACGGCAACATTTTTTTCATAATCCACCTCAAGCGGCCCGTCGCAGGTGATCATGATCTTTTCCTTCCTGCTTTTCTTGTCTTCGGCCTGCTGTATATCCAGGCGCACCTGCTTATCCAGCTCCATTGTTTTAAGGGCGGTAGCGCTTTTCGCGCCCACCCCGGAAAGGTTCATGTCCTGCTTATGGATGTTAACCTTGTCCAGCGTGCTGACCATCTGTTTTTTACGGTCCCAGTCCAGGGAATCGGTAGTAAGTTTGGCGCCGCCGGAGGTAGTGATCACCACATTATCCTCCAGGTGCACCAGGCCGCTGGCCTTATTGAAATCCCCTTTATCCGCGGTGAGGTTGACAGTATCCTTATCCGTGTAATGGTTGCCTACTACCTCTTTAAGCTTAACCACTTGACCCAGTATATCCGCGGATTTACCTGAAAGGTCCCAAGCCTTCCTTCCTTTCTCGCCGAACCCGGAAAGAGAAAAATCATTGATCTGCTGGCCGGCCTCTTGCGCCGGCACAGCGGCAAGCAACGCGGAAGTAATAAATAAAAACGCCAAAATTAGGACCGCTTTTTTAAGCCCCATAAAACCTTAAGATATCTTCCCACTTGCCCTGCGATTTTAAGATCAATTCCGCTACCTCCCTGACCGCGCCCCGGCCGCCGGAACACCTGGTGACAAAAGTTGCCGCCTCTTTTATTTCACTGGAGGCATTGGCAACCGCTACCGGCATACCCACCTTCTTCATAATTGACAAGTCCACCAGGTCATCCCCCACGAAACAGATCTCCTCCAGAGAAACATTGTATTTCTTCAGAATCTTATCCAGGACCGCGCACTTGGGAAAAATATCCGCGAAGACCTCAGCCACGCGCATATCCTTGGCGCGCGGCCTTATGCTCTTAGAGCTCTTGGCCGTGATCAAAATGGTCTTTATACCGGCCTTGTACAGCACATATACCCCTAATCCGTCATGCACATCAAAAAACTTGGAGTCGCGGCCCCGGGAATCATAGACTATCCTTCCGTCGGTCAATACCCCGTCAACATCCAGCAAAAGGAGTTTTATTTTTCCAACCTTTGCCTTTAGATCTTCAGACATATCTTTAAATTAAGCCCGCCCTTAACAGGTCCTGGATATCCAATAGGCCTACCGGCCGCATATTTTTATCCACCACCGGGACCTCATCGATCCGTTTGCTCTGTAATATGCGCATTGCCTCGACTGCCAGCATATCCTTATAAACTACGGCAGGGTTCTTAGTCATTACCTCGGCTATCCTCCTGCGGGTGAGGTTCTTATCGCTCTCTAAATGCCGGCGCAGGTCACCGTCGGTAAATATGCCCTTTAGCTTTCCTTTTTTATCTATTACCGTAGCACTACCCGCGCGGGAGCGGGTAATGGCGAATAAAACCTGGGAGACCTTTTTGTCCTCTTTCACTATAGGGTTGGCGCCGCCTGTGCGCATAATATCCTCTACCTTCAAAAGCAGGCGCCTGCCTAAGGCCCCTCCGGGATGGAAGAAAGCGAAATCCTTTTCCTTAAAGCCTTTCCTCTCCAATAAACATATTGCCAAAGCATCCGCCATAGCAAGAGCCGCGGTAGTAGAAGCGGTAGGTGCCAGGCCCAGCGGGCAAGCCTCTTTTTTTACCGAAACATCCAAGACAACATCGCTGTATTTAGCCAGGGTTGATTCCGGATTTCCCGTAAGCGAGATGATACTTGAGCCTATCTTCTTTAAGAGCGGCAGCAGCTGTTTCATCTCCCCGGTTGAGCCGCTGTTGGAGAGAATGATCACGATATCTTCGCCGGTAACCTTGCCCAGATCACCGTGAATTGCCTCTGCGGTATGCAAAAATAAACTGGGGGTGCCGGTGGAAGCCAGGGTTGCCGAAAACTTCTGGGCAATGATGCCGGTCTTGCCCATCCCGCTGACCACTACCCTGCCTTTGGTTTTAAGGATAAGTTCTACGGCTTT
>SCRK01000035.1 GCA_004298075.1 bacterium
CTGGAATCTTTCCTGAAACGTTTCTCCAAAAACGGCGATTTCCTCAGGGACGCCTTTAAAAAATTCTTCAACCGTGATTTGATGGATTTTTTCCAGTCACGCGGGTTAAAACTCAAAATCGAGCGCCAGATGCGCGTTTTCCCGGTAACCGACCGTTCCTCCAGTATCCTTGATGTGTTGAAAAAGGAGCTTGAAAAGGCCGGGGCGCAGGTTATCTGTAAGAGTAAAGTCGTGGATCTGTTGACGGAGAAAGGTATGGTCAAGGGGGTGCGCCTGGATAATGGCAGGGAGATCCCCGCTGACCGGGTGATCCTGGCTACCGGAGGGGCTAGTTACAGTTTTACCGGATCTGATTCTTCCGGCATAAGGCTCGCCGGAAAACTGGGGCACGCGATAATACCATTATGCCCCGGGTTAGTCCCGCTTACGGTAAAAGAGGATTATCCTCGTAAGCTTGAGGGCCTGGCCTTACGCAATATCAGGATCAAATTCTTAGGCGGCAAGACCCGGATTGTTTCCGATATAGGAGAGCTTATTTTTACCGCCTCCGGAATATCAGGCCCGTTAGTGATTACTTTGAGCGGTAGGGTCATGGATCTGCTCAGCCGGGGAGAAAAAGTTTCCGCCGAGATTGACCTGAAGCCGGCTTTATCAGTCCAGCAATTGGACAGTCGCCTGCTGCGGGAGTTTAAGCTTAACGCCAAAAAGAATATCAGGAATACATTGAAAGAATTATTGCCGCTGCGCTTGATCGAGGTCTTCGCGCAGACAGCCGGGATCGATACTTTTAAGAAATGCAGCCAGGCCACCCAGAAAGAAAGAGAGGGGATAGTTTCTCTGCTTAAAGGTTTCCGGATGAATATCGCGGGGGCCAGGCCTATCGAGGAGGCCATGATCACCCGGGGCGGGGTGAGTTTAAAGGATATAAACCCGCGGACCATGGAGTCACGGCTGATCAAGGGATTATATTTCGCGGGTGAGATGATCGACGTGGACGCGGATACCGGCGGTTTTAACCTTCAGGCAGCTTTCTCAACCGGCTATCTCGCGGGAGAAAGCGCGGCAATATGACAACAATATATTTAGCCTCTAAATCTAAAGCCAGGAAGGAATTATTAGAGAGATTCGGCCTGAAGTTCAAAGTCCTTTCTCCTAAAGTTAAAGAGCGCAAGAGCCGCGGGAATTTTTCTTACGCTCAAATGGTAAAACATAACGCCGGCGGCAAGGCCAGGGATGTTGCCGGCAGGGTCAAGGAAGGCATTATAATCGCCGCGGACACTATCTGCGTGCAGAATAATAAAATATTCGGCAAGCCCGGGAATATGGATGAAGCCCGGCGCATGCTTAAAAAATTATCCAGCAGGCCGCAATGGCTCTATACGGGCCTGGCAGTCATAAAAAAGGATGAAGCCGGAGAAAAGCTGCTTTTGGACCATGAAAAAACCAGGGTTTGTATGGATAAGCTAAGCGACAAGCAGATAAATAACTATTTTAAGCATGTCTCTCCTTTGGATAAGGCCGGAAGTTTTGATATCCAGGGTAAGGGGGCGTTCTTTATCAAGAGGATAGACGGCTGTTTTTATAATGTCGTGGGCCTGCCTTTAAGGAAACTGCGGCTTATGTTTAAAAAACTTGATATAAAGTTGTTTTTGTTTTTCCTATCTGCTGTCTGCTATCTGCTGCCTGCTGTTTTTCTTTCCGGCTGCTCTACCGAATATAACCTGGCTACCAAGCAGGAGGAGAAATACTATTACAGCACGGATCAAGAGGTGCAGATGGGCCAGTCAATAGACCGCCAGGTGTCTAAAGAGTATAAATTTTCCGGCGACCCTCTGCAGCTAAAACGCGTGCAAGATATAGGCAGGAAAATAGCGGCTGTCAGCGACAGAAAAGAGATCGACTATCATTTCCGGATCTTAGATGACGATACGGTGAACGCCGTCTCCCTCCCCGGAGGTTATGTTTATGTGAACAGCGGATTATTGGAGAAGGTCTCCAGCGATGACGAGCTCGCCTGCGTGCTGGCGCATGAGGTAGGGCATATCGTGGCCAGGCACAGCATCAAGAAGCTCCAGGCCATGCAAAGCTACACCCTTTTGAGGCTCCTGGTGGCGGTAGCTCCCGCTTCAGGGAATATAGGCACCGCCGCGGATACCGCTTTTACCGAGTTCCTCCTCGGCTACGGCCGGGAAGATGAGCTGCTCGCGGATCAATTGGGCGCGCGTTACGCAAGGCTGGCCGGTTATGACCCCCGCGGCATGATCACCTTTCTGGAGAAGCTGCAGGATATAAACCGCAGGATGCCGCCTACGGAGCGGTCATATTATAAGACCCACCCTTATGTCCCGGACAGGATCAGGGTGGTCAAGCAGGAACTGGGGGAGCAGGTCGATTTCAAGGATTACATCAACGTCGAGCAAAAGCCCCATGAATCCCGTTAGAAGGAGTATTTTTAGCAAGGTCAGGATACTCTTACTGATTTTATTAGTCTTTTTCGGCTTTTGCGCGGGAAAGACATTATTCTGGGATAAAATGAAAGCCGTTCCGGAAACCTTAGCCAAAGATAATCTGAATAATCCATTCGGGGTATTGGAATTTTTACACTGGAATCACCCCTGGAACAATTACAAATATCCCTCTGATTTAGAGCTGGAAAGAGCCATTTCTTTGATGCGGGAGGCAGGGGTAGGCTGGGTACGGGTTGATTTCTTGTGGTCTGATATTGAGCCGGAAGAGGGTAAGTTTGATTTTTCCAAATATGACCGCATTGTCCGGCTGCTCGGGAGCAAAGGGATACATATCCTGGGCATTTTGCATTACAGCACCGATTGGGCCTCTTCATGCGGAGAGTGGAATTGCCCTCCCAAAGACAATAAGCTCTTCCTTAATTACGTAAGTAAAGTTATCCGGCGCTATAAGGATAGGGTCAAATACTGGGAGCTCTGGAATGAACCGGATTCCTATACATACTGGAAAGAGCAGGATGGTTTAAAATCTTATTGTGTTTTGTTAAAAGAAGTTTATACCCTGGCTAAGCGGATCGACCCGGGGTGCAAGATATTAAACGGCGGGCTCGCCAACGGCGCCACCAGCATCAACAAGCTCTACGATAATGGGGCAAAAGATTATTTTGACATATTGAACATCCATTTCTTTGAAAACCCGTTAAATCCCGGATCGATCAAGGCAGTGGCAAGTTATCCGAAATTGGCTTATAAGATAATGCGGCGTAATGGCGACGGAAACAAGAAGATCTGGATAACCGAGATCGGCTGTCCCGGGGTAAGGGCGGGGTTAAAAACGGATAACTGGTGGATGGGAAAAAATCCTACCGAGCGCCAGCAGGCCAAGTGGCTTAAGGATGTTTATAGCGAGCTGCTGAAAAATCCGCATGTTGAAAAGGTTTTCTGGGCTTTTTTCCGGGATACGCAAGACCACTGGAATAGCGGGGTGGATTATTTCGGCATGGTGCGCTGGGATTTCTCCAGGAAACCTTCTTACCGGGCTTATCGCGAATGTTTCAATAAATGGCTTCTTGAATATAGAAAAAGTAATGGTATACTGGATTAAGGAGGTGCTCTCTTGGATAAAAAAAGAGTAATGATAATCGACGATGAAGAGGGGTTTGCCTCTATGCTCAAGATAAGGCTTGAGCGGATCGGCAACTACGAGGTCATGGCTTTGACCGACGCGAAAGACGCGATCAAGTCTGCGCATGACTTTCAGCCGGATGTTATCTTATTGGACCTGATCATGCCTAAGGTGGATGGATTGGATGTGCGCGATATGCTCATTAATGATCCTGTCTGCCGGAAGATGCCGGTGATAATAGTCTCGGGAATAGACCAGAGTATGGATAAAGGACAGGCCTATAAGTTCGGGGCAGTAGATTATATCGTCAAACCGGTTGATGACGCCAGGTTGCTTGACGCCGTGGAGAAAGCCATAAATCCCAAATCAGGATAATCCTAAAAAACAATCTCTTAAATCTTAAAATAAACCGGTCATGAACAATAAGCCTAAATTAAACGGCTCCAGGAAGCCACAGAACTGGAGCTTTGATTACGCGGGGTGCTCCCAGGAAACCCTCTTTGGGCAGCTGGCCACTTCTCCCAAGGGCCTATCCGAAGATGAGGCCCAAAAACGCCTTGAAGAATACGGTTTTAACGAGCCCGCCAGGAAAAAAAAGAGAACCATCCTGATCCAGATACTCTCAAAATTTATTAACCCTTTAGTAATCGTGCTGCTGATTATCGCCGCCTTCTCTTTGTTTTTTGGAGAGAAGATAAGCGCCATATTAGTCATGCTTATGGCGGCTCTAAGCGTATTCCTCTCATTTATACAGGAATACCGCGCCGGCAAAGAAGCGGAGAAGCTAAGCGAAATGGTCCGCACCACTGCCACGGTTTATCGTAACGGCAGGCAGCTGGAAGTAAAAATAAGGGAGATCGTTCCCGGGGATATCGTCGATCTGTTTGCCGGGGATATGATCCCGGCGGATCTGCGGATAATTTCCTGCAAAGACCTGTTTATCAACCAGGCTTCATTGACGGGAGAGTCATTTCCCGTAGAAAAAAATGCCGAAGCTATTGAATCGAAGAAAAATTCGGCGTCCGAATTAACGAACATCGCTTTCATGGGCTCAAGCGTAGTAAGCGGGACGGGATTGGGGGTGGTTATAAGGACCGGCATTGCCACCCAATTCGGAGAGATCTCCCGCCGGCTCTCGGCTATGGCGGTTGAGACAAGTTTTGATAAAGGGATACGCAAATTCACCTGGCTCATGGTCCGCCTTATGATCATACTGGTGGTGATCATCTTCGCCATAAACGCTTTTTCCAAAGGGAATGTCATGCAGGCTTTGCTTTTTTCGCTGGCTGTGGCTGTAGGGATCACCCCTGAAATGCTGCCGATGCTGGTGGCGGTAAATCTTTCCAAGGGCGCCATAGCCATGTCCAAGAAGCAGGTAATAGTAAAACGCCTGAATTCTATCCAGAACTTCGGCGCGATGGATGTGCTTTGCACGGATAAGACCGGGACCCTTACCTTAGACAAGATCGTCCTTGAGCGTCACTGCGATGTTGTGAGAAAAGACGATGAGGATGTATTAAGATTCGCCTATATCAATAGTTTTTACCAGACCGGCCTTAAGAATATATTGGACAGGGCCATTTTAAAACACGGGAAATTATTGATCAAGCAATATAAAAAATATGATGAGATCCCTTTTGACTTCTCCAGGAAGATAATGTCGGTAGTCGTGGAAATGGATGGCCTTCACAGGATCATTGCCAAGGGCGCGCCGGAAGAAATATTCAAGAGATGTTCAAAGTATGTATTGGATAACGACCTTATAGAGATGGACCAATTGGTGCTTGCCGACCTGCGGGAAGAATACAATAGCTTGAGCGCTAACGGATTCAGGGTCCTGGCTGTCGCCTATAAGGACATAGAGAACAAGAAACAGGCATATTCAAAAGATGATGAGCAGGATATGGTGCTGAAAGGTTATATCGCCTTTCTTGACCCTCCCAAGCCCACAGCGAAAAAGACGATCGAGGCGCTAAGAGACCTGGGGATAGAATTCAAGGTTTTAACCGGCGACAACGAATTGGTGACGAAGAAGATCTGCGCGGATGTGGGCCTGGATGTTAAAGGATTGGTTACCGGGGAGCAGGTTGAGAAAGCAAACGACGCAGAGCTGAGGGAATTGGTAAAGCATACCTCTGTTTTCGCGCGTCTTTCGCCTTTGCAGAAGGAACGCGTGATCCGCGCCTTGCAAAAAAACAAGCATGTTGTAGGTTATTTAGGGGACGGTATAAATGACGCTCCCGCTCTTAAAGCCTCCGACGTCGGGATATCGGTAAACAACGCGGTGGATATCGCCAAAGAATCGGCGGATATAATCCTTTTGCAGAAAAGCCTTTTTGTCCTTAAAGACGGCGTTCTTGAAGGCAGAAAAACCTTCGGCAACATACTCAAGTATATCAAGATGGGAGCAAGCTCTAATTTCGGGAATATGTTAAGCATGACCGGGGCAAGCTTATTTCTTCCCTTCCTGCCGATGCTGCCTATCCAGATACTCTTGAATAACTTCCTTTATGACCTCTCGCAGGTCGCCATCCCCTCTGATGAGGTGGATAAAGAGTATCTCTTAAAAGAAAGGCCCTGGAATATAAATTACATAAAGAAATTCATTATTTTTCTGGGTCCGGTCAGCTCACTGTTTGATTTCATAACCTTCGGGGTCTTGTTGTGGGTCTTCCATGCCCACCAGCCTCTTTTTAATACGGGATGGTTCCTGGAATCGCTTTGCACCCAAACATTGGTCATCTATGTGATCCGCACGGGGAAGATCCCTTTTATTGAAAGCAAGCCAAGCCAGTTCCTGATGTTCACCTCTGTTTATATAGTCACGATAGGGTTGGTGATCCCCTTCACGCCTCTAGGCCGGTACTTCAACTTTGTCACCCCGCCGCCGATGTTTTTTGCGGCTCTTCTGATCATTGTCGTCGTCTATTTATTTACGGTGCAATTCGTGAAGAGCTGGTTTATAAGAAAATACGGATACGAATAAATTCTCGCTAAAGGTAAGGATTTAAAGGTAGTTAATGCGGAGGAAGAGACTTGAACTCTTATGGGTTGCCCCACACGCTTCTGAGACGTGCGCGTCTGCCATTCCGCCACCCCCGCAAAATCCGCTTTAGTATATATTAGCCTTCGCCTCCTGTCAATTGATTATCATCTCCCGTTATAAATGGATTGCCGCAGGGTTTTTTTACTGATATAATATTAAGCTAAACTATAAGGAGTTACGATGTTTTTGGAGCACTTTAAGATCACCGGTTCAGCCATGGCCTACATATTCATCCTGGGCGCCTTGGGCTTTGTCCTGGTGAGGAAAAACATACTTTCGCATGAAGGACTGGATGCCTTAAGCCGCCTGCTTATCCAGGTGATCTTTCCGGCTTTGATCCTGTCCCAGATGCTTAAGAATTTCAGCTTCAGCCTTTTTCCGCAGTGGTGGATCTTCCCGCTGATCAGTTTAGCGATCACCTCTTCCGGCCTGATCGTAGGGTGGCTTTTGCTAAAATTTTTAAAGGCAAAAACGCATAAGCTGCAGTTCTTGAGCCTGGTGGCTTTTCAGAACTCCGGTTATCTTCCCCTGGCTATGGTCGCGGCGATGTTCTCGGGCCAGGAGGCCGGCAATATATTCATCTATATTTTCCTGTTTTTGCTGGGTTTTGACCTGGTGGCCTGGTCGCTGGGGATCCACATGCTTATTTATGAAAAAGAGGCTAAATTCCGGTTGGTAAGCATCTTTAGCCCGCCGGTTGTCGCGAATTTAGCCAGCTTGACGCTGGTATTGTTGGGTTTAAATAAATTGATCCCTGCCGTAGTATTTAAGCCGCTGGATGCGGTGGGGAACTGCACCTTGCCGCTTGCCATGATCGTAGTCGGCGGCAATGTAGCGCTGGCGCAATTAAAGAACGTGGACAAGAAAATGATTTTATTTTTCCTGCTGGGGAAGCTGATCATCCTGCCGTCATTGGGGCTGGTTTTAGTGCTTAAGCTGGGCCTGCCTCAACTGCTAGGCTTGCTGATCGTTATGCAG
>SCRK01000036.1 GCA_004298075.1 bacterium
ATCTCTTCTCCCGGAAAATATAATACAGCGCGGCTACCGCGAATATGCTGCAGCCGACCAAAGGCAGATAAAGCCGGTGTTCATATATTGGATCCGCGGTCGGTATAATGCTTGATTCCGGCAAAAGCGTGAGAAAAAACCAGAAAATGCCAAATGAGATCAGCCTTTGCCTGGGAAAGGCCAGGATCCCCATGATAATGACAAAAATCAGGATTAAAAAACTGGCTGGCGTGGGCATGCCCCAAAATGCCTGCGCGACAGGATAATCATAATCTATGTTCAGTCCCGCGGGAAACAAAAACAGCCTCAAATAAGTGACTAAAACGTTAAATTGGGTCCAAAGGTAATGCGAAGAGCTGGCCAGCGGATTGCTTAGTAATCTCTCGACATCCGCAAAAATTACCGGCTTTGCGATAACTACGGTCAAGGGGACCAAAGGAAGTAATAATAAAAAGGGAAGGGCATATTTCCATTTTGCTCCTTTCCCTTTTCGGAAGAAATAAAAATTATAGAGCAATATCATCAGGGGCAGCGTAACTATATTTTCCTTTGAGAACATCCCTATGAAGGCCGCTGTTAAACTTGCGAAATAATAATATTTGTTGATCCTGCCGCCCTCTTTCAAAGAGAGCATCGCCTTCGCATATAGACATAATGATGCCAGATAAAAAAGTGCCGCCAGGATCGTAACCCGGTGAAAAATATAATTAAGTGCCTCCGTCTGCACCGGATGCGTCAAAAATATGGCTGCGGCAAAAAAAGCCAGGACTTCTCTATGCCGAAAAGCCGCCTTTTCATTCATGGCCGGGGAGGAGATGGTCAGGGACACAAACCAAAAAACCAAAAATGAGTTTAGAATATGCAGCCCTATATTGACCAGGTGATAACCAGAGACGCTGAATTGATGGACCCGATAATTTACCGCGAAGGATAAAAAACCAATAAAACGGGATGGCCAGTATTTAAAGATATCCGTTAATTTTTCCAGGTTCCTTATACCGGGATTATCAAGGATAAAGGAAAAATCATCAAAATGAAATGAATTATTGAGAGTGTTGGAGTATACGGCAGCCCCCAGGAGGAACAGAACGATTATCGCCAAGATATTTGAGCGGATTGTTTTGATCATGCCGTTTATTATAGCATGAAGCGGGGCTGAAGAAAATTATTTACGATGAGAGGAGCGGAAGGAATTGTTTAATAATGGACAATGTGCGTTTTTATACAGTCAATAAGGTAGGTTTTGGCTTCTTGCGGCATATTTATGAACTCTACGCCGACTTCGTAATCTCCGTTATAAGATCTTTCCCTGATCCACACAAGCCTGGAGAGCGCTTCAAAACTGAAAGAGGTATTAAAGGTAAGTTTTACCTTCAAACAACTATCCCTGGGAATGAAGTCGTGGACCAAAAAGCTTATCCCGGCCTGACTGATATCCCTTGTGATATATTCCCCTCTCTGCTCCGTGGGGATAACCTCGTAGAATATCTGCAGCTTTTCCGGAATCCTGATATATCTTCTTCTCTCTTCCATTTTAATTACCCTTGTTTATGCAGTACACCAAAGAAACCCCTTCTCTAGCTTAAACCGCTAGAGAAGCGTGGTCAAAAATATAATTTTCGCGATTTTCCGTGGCTTTCAGAGATGCTGCGTTCCCAACCGTCTCTACTTAAATATGCTACATCAAACAATGAATTTCAATAGTTTTTCAGGGCTTCTGGAAAGCGGTTTCTTTCTCCCAGCCGCTTCCTGGCCCTACCAATATTTTCTCTTATGATCTCGTTATCAGGGGATTTGCGGAGCCCCTCCTGCCAGATTTCTATTGCTTTATTAAGCTGGCCGCGGTTGGCATAAAAAATCCCCAAGTTAAACATTGTTTCCGCGGATTTAGGGCCCGATCTTAAGGCCTCCGAGAAATAATAGCCGGCTTTTGCGTCAAACCCCTGCTCTCCATTGGCAACCCCTAATAACATCAATACCGGCTCATCTTTATGCCCTGAATTTAACGCCCTGTTTAAAATGCCGATAGCGCTGTTAAAATCCCGCCTATTCAGGTATATCCTTGCCAGGTTAATAAATGCCTCCTCAAAATCAGGGTTTAACCTGATTGCCTGGTTATAGAAAAATACCGCATCCTGTTCCTGATTATTATATTGGCACAATTTTGCCATATTTAAATAAGGCTCAGGAAGAGAAGGATTAAGCTTTATGGCCCGGCCCAAATATACCCTGGCTTTATCAAATTCCCTATTATTAAAATAAATCGCGCCTAAGTTATTATTCGCCCGCGCCGACCCAGGCTCCCTCTTCAATAATTGCTCATAAGAATCAACCGCTAACTTGATCTTCCCGGTATCCTCGTAATATGCCCCCATGATCATATGCAGATCAGGGTCGAACGGCGCTAATTTTATCGCCTGCTCTATATGTTTAAAAGCGTTTACGTATTCTCTCCTCTGCAAATAAGCATCCGCTAATTCCTTGTGCGCCTCTTTATTCCCGGGATCAAAGCGCAGCATATGGCTTGCCAGGGTAATCCTGTCTCTAAAATTAGAATTGCCGGATATGGTAACGGTCATATATGCTAAAAGGATGGCCGCGGTCAAACAATATGCGATTGTTTTATGGCGCGACCAGAGAATATATAACAAATAGCTTATCATCACATAGAACCCGATTGCCGCCAGATAAAGCCAGTTTTCCGCCATACAGATCTTGTCTTTACTAAAACCGGTCATAACGAAAAACACCGGAAAAACAAATACGAGGAGCCAGATTAAACTGAAATTCAATATTTTGTTACGCCTTTTCAGGTACCAAATAATCAAGCCCGCGATGGAGAGGGCCAAAGACCATGCTGCCCGGGGGTCTGACCATGAGAGTATAGGAAGGGCTGTATGCGTAAGGTACAAATTAACCGGCGCGACCAATAAAGACAGGTAAAGTAACAACGCGTAGAGAAAATTAAGCGGCCTTAAAAAATGATCCAGGCCTAAGAAGGTTGTTTTAGCAAGAGGGATATTTAAAACAATCAACCTTAAATATAAATACAGGAAAACAGATAAGATAGCCGATAAGAAAAAGAAGGCCTTGACCCTGCCGTTCCCCTTGATAAAAAATGACAGCAAAATAATCCCTAATGGTATAGCTAACGCATTTTCCCGGGAAAATAGGGCTAAAACCGAAGAGATAACGGCAAGCGGGAAATATAATCTCCGCTTCTCCGGGGATTTCAACGCCAAGACAAAAAATAGAAATGTTGATAGGATAAACACCCCGGCTAATAAATCGGCGCGGCCTGATATATAAGTTACAACGGAGGAATTAACGGGATGGGCGCAAAAAAGCAGGCTGCTGGTAAGGGCGATTAAAAAGTTGCTGAAAAGTAAATAGATTATGCCAAAAAGCAACAGGCAGTTCAGGAGATGCAGAGAAATATTTGTCAGGTGATAACCAAGGGGATTCAGCCTCCAGAACCTGTAATCCAGCATATAGCTAAGGGTTTGGATGGGCCTGTAATAATTCGGTTTATCCCCCTCATAGGCAGGATCCCATAAACCTTTTTGGAGGGATTCTCCTATGTATTTTAGATTCTTTATATACGGGTTATCTACGACCAGGGACCTGTCATCGAATACGAAATCATAAAATAGGCTATTAGAATATGAGCAAACACAGGTTAAAAACAGCGCGGCAAAGACCAAAAGGCCTTTGGACCTGGAACCCATTAAACTCCCCCTTTTATATCTTTTGCGTCCGGAAAATTTTATTAATGTCCCCCGGAAAGAAGCTTTATAGGCAGGGTACCGATCTCCCAGATGCCCTTTGCCCCGATCTTGGCCGTACCCCAGGCCGCATCTACGGTATCCTCTATCGAGGAGAGAACCGGTACAATAGTCAGATTAATAAGCTTTCCTATCTCTGTATTCTCCAGCGCCTTGTAAACAACCATCCTTACAACCGCATTTTCATCTTTTAAGCCCACAAATGCCGCATCTTTGAGCCCAATGGTGTATTTATACTCCTTTTTTCTTGCCCCGCTATAATCCGAATATGTTACCTGGCCTAAGCTCAAAATCAGGACATCAAAATAAAACGGTGCCTTTGCTTCCGCGGCCGCGGTTTCATCTTTAACGGGAATAAGCTCTTTTATGTTTATTTTACCTTCTTTATTCTTTACTATATTCAGGCGCTTTAAATCCAAAGCCATAAGATAAATATTCGGTTTTCTCCTGGTGATGATCTCTATGGGGTCAAAAACGAAGTGGAGTGATTCTATATAGGCCAGCTCATCCTCCGGAAAACCGGGCGGGTTATGCACGGTTATCCCTTTTAATCCGATATGCGCAAGGAGGGGGGAAAACTCCAATTCATTTATGGTAATACCTATCCCCAGGCTATGCTCTATTTCATTCTCTACGATCTCCTTGATCTTGAGGTGTTTCAGCACAAAAAAACTAACCGATAACAGAATGAGGATAGCTAGAGATAAAACACCCAGAATAAAAATTATTCTTTTTAATATTCTCATGTTTTAATCATTTTCAAACCTGATCTCGTCAAGATAGAAGGTAATGCCGTCATTATCCTTTAGGCTGGTTGCCCAGCAGAAGCCGCCGATGATGCGGCTCAAAGGCTCCATGAAAGGCCAGCATTCCTTATCTTCGTTACTGACAATTATCGAATTATCCATGCTTCTTAAATCTATTGTGTATTTTTTCCATTGCTTCGATAAAGTTACCGGGCCGATAGAAGCTATTCCTGAATCGCGGTATTCTCCGGCAATGCCCCCGACTTGAAATTTATTTATTATTTCCCGGCCGTATTTACCGCGCGCCCAGAATGTAAGTTTCGTGGCCCCCTCCAAATCATAGCCCTTGCTGATATTTCCCCAATTATTAGGGGGATATTGCCAGTATAATCCTGCCCAGCGGTAGATTCGGCCCGGTTTTTTCTTATATATTATTTTGATGCAGGTTGGACCGGCATAAGGCGATTCCTTACAATAATTATCGATCCCGGAAGAGCTAAAATCGCCCATAATGCCTGTAGGGAAAAATTTATTTTTACTGGAGGCGCCGTCTTTATAAACATAAAAGGGGAAGCTATCGGCCTTCTCCCCCAATAAACAAACCGACCCCATCTTAACCGCTTCCCTGCCCGGGACCTCCGCGGCCTGATTGTCTGCCTTGCCGATATTAAATACTGAAATTAATAAAATGCCTAAAAATAATAAGCTAAAAGTAATGACCGTGGTTTTATTATACCGCATAGACCGCGCTCCTCCCTTTAAGAAACTGTCTATGACACAACTTGCCTAAGTTAATTATATAGCAAATCGGGTAAATATCAAGAAATTGAGAGCCGGCCAGGATGCAATTTTTTGAGATTATTTTAATTCTTTAAATATCGGTTGAAAATTAGTTGGTTGTAACACGCGGCAGAAAATCTTGAAGATATGATTAAAAAGCTTATTACGGTGTTTTACGTAAATATATAGCGGGATAAAATTAAAGCCCAGCCTTCTTTTTGGCTCATACCCAGTGGCGCCCATTTCATATTTCTTTATTTTATTCTTAATACACCAATTAATCAGT
>SCRK01000037.1 GCA_004298075.1 bacterium
CCATCACTTTCTCCCCGGCGCTCTTTAATTTCTTTACGATCTCCTGCTTGGCCTTTGGATCGCACCCGGCGTAAACATCGGTTATCCCTAAATCTCTGGCAATGGCTTGCGCGGTCTTTTCATTATCCCCTGTCACCATTATAACCTTAAGTCCCATTTTATGCAAATCCCGGATAGCATCAGGGGTTGTTTTCTTGATGGGGTCGGATATCCCCAGGAGGCCCGCTATTTGGCCGTCAACCGCTGCCCAGGCAACTGTCTGGGCTTTCTCCTCAAGTTCATCGGCCTTGTTTTTCAATCCTTCAGGTAAGTTTATGCCGGAATTCTCAATAAACCCTTCTCTCCCCAGCAAGACCACCCTGCCGCTAACCTTACCTTTAATACCGGCGCCAGTCACAGATTCAAAATCCTCAACCGGGAGTAACTTGGCGCCATGCGCTTTAACATACTCAACTACAGCGCGGGCTAATGGATGCTCGCTAGCCTGCTCTACGGAAGCTGCTATGTTTAACAGATCCCGCTCATCCCAGCCTTTGGCCGGCATAACATAAGTCACCTGCGGGCTTCCCGCGGTCAAGGTCCCTGTCTTATCCGTAATAAGACAGGTGAGCCCCTCGCATTTTTCAAGGGCCGAAGCGTTCTTGATCAGGATACCTGATTGCGCTCCTTTCCCGACACCGACCATCACCGACATTGGAGTTGCCAGGCCCAAGGCGCAGGGGCAGGCAATGATCAAAACTGAAATAAAACTGACCAGGGCATAGGCTAAAGCCGGCTGGGGCCCGAATATGGACCAAATAATAAAAGCAACTATCGCGCATACCAGGACTGAAGGAACAAAATAAGCCGAAACCCTGTCGGCAACATTCTGGATGGGGGCGCGGCTGCGCTGCGCTGCAGCCACCATCTCCACGATCTGGGCAAGGATAGTTTCCGCTCCGGTTTTTTCAACTCTCATCAGGAAGCTTCCTGTCTGATTGACGGTTGCACCAATAACCCGATCCCCTATTTTTTTAATGACCGGGATCGGCTCGCCGGAGATCATTGATTCATCTACGCTGCTTTTTCCTTCAATGATCATGCCGTCCAAAGGCACCTTCTCTCCCGGCCGCACGCGCAATAGGTCCCCTCTCTGGATATCGTCTATTGCAACCTCTTCCTCTTTTCCGTCACGGATCCGATGCGCCTCCTTAGCAGCAAGGCCAAGCAATGCCTTTATTGCCTGGCCTGTCCTGCGCCGGGCCCTTGTTTCCAGGAGCTGGCCCAGGAGGACCAATACCGTGATAATCGCGGCAGCTTCAAAATATAAACCTATCTCTCCGTGCTCCCTTAATGACGCCGGAAAAATACCCGGGAAAAGCATGGCCGTGGCGCTAAAACCATAGGCGGCAGCCACCCCCATAGCGATCAGAGTGAACATGTTGGGGCTTTTATTCAAAACCGATCTCCATGCCTTTATGAAGAAGGTACTTCCCGACCAGAGCACAACGGGAGTCGCTAAAATAAACTGTATCCAGCGTGAGATCGCCGAAGAACTAAGGACCTTCAGATCAGATGCCGGCAACATTTCCCCAAGGGCCAGGATAAAAACCGGGATCGTCAAAACCAGGCCAAGCCAGAACTTGCGGGCTAAAATTACTTCCTCTTTCTTGCGCTCTTCTTTTTCCAGAGAGAACGCTCTTGGCTCAAGCCGCATCCCGCATTTCGGGCAATCCCCGGGCCGGCCTTGCGCGACTTCAGGATGCATAGGACAAATATAGATATTCTTTGCCGGATCTTTCATTTAAATGGAAGGCTTCAGTAAATTCCTTATCTTTGATTCCCTGTCGCCTGTCTTTATGTCCGGCTCCAGGAAT
>SCRK01000038.1 GCA_004298075.1 bacterium
AAACATCCTGGATCTAATGAAAGAGGGTAAGATCCAATTGGTGATCAATACCCCGTCAGGAAGGATCCCCAGGCTTGATGAAGTAAAGATCCGTTCGCAGGTTATTTTGTACGGCATACCATATACTACGACCATATTCGGGGCGATTGCCACGGTCAGCGGCATAGAAGTGCTGCTGAAGAAGAAACTCAAAGTTAAGCCTTTGCAGGAATACTATGAGGCAAAAAAGAAAAAGAGGGTAGGTAGTAGGTAGAATTTAGAATATAGGGGAAAAGTTATGCCGGAGCTGCCGGAAGTTGAAACCATAAAAAGGGATTTAACAAAGATGATCCTGGGTAAGAAAATAACCGAGGTGCGCGTGAATAATCCCATGGTTATCCGCGAACCTTCTCCTGCGGCATTTAAGAGGTCTCTTGAAGGTTTGACCATAAAGAATATCCTGCGCCGGGGCAAACTGTTGATTTTAGAATTATCCAACGGCCAGGCCCTGACAATACACTTAAAAATGACCGGTCAATTGGTTTACCCGGGGAAAGCTAAGAACAGCCGTGTCGCTTTCCATCTTACCGGAGGCAAGGTCCTAGATTTTAATGACCAGCGCTTATTCGGTGAGCTGCGTTTGATTAGCGACTGGAAAAAGCTTAAATTTGTGCAAGGCCTGGGTCCGGAGCCTTTTGATTTGACTCTCGCGGATTTTAAGGATATGCTCTCTAAGAAGAAAACCAAGATCAAACCTTTACTTATGGACCAGGGTTTTGTCGCGGGTATCGGCAACCTCTATGCTTCCGAGATCTTGTTTCGCGCGAAAATTAACCCGGAAAGGCCCGGTCAAAGTCTTGCCGGCAAAGAAAAAGAAACCCTGTATCGGGAAATAAAAGAGGTGTTGAGCAGCGCGATCAAACACGGCGGTTCTTCAATAGATGATTATGTGCGGCTTTCGGGCAAGCGGGGGGATTATGTGAGGTTCCATCAGGTGTATGGCCGTGAGGGGAAACCTTGCGTTACCTGCGGGGGCCCGGTCAAAAAAATTACTCAGGGAGGAAGAGGCACTTATTTTTGCCTGAAGTGCCAGAGATAAATTATGAAAAAACGCATTAAGATCAACGGTATAATTATGTTCTGCGCCGCAATAATAGTCGCGTTGTTCCCGCGGGTTTTCTTCCGCAAAAATGTAGCCGGTTCGGCAGAGGAATATATAGAGATCCTGGGTTTTTCCCTTATTCTACTGGGCCAGATCATCCGCGTTTCCGCGCGCGGATACAAGGCGGAACATTCCCGGGAAAGCCAGGCATTGATCCAGGGAGGGCCTTATCAGATCGTGCGCAACCCTATGTACCTGGGGATATTGCTCATCGGTTTAGGCGTGGTATTAGCGGTTTTTAAATTATGGGTAGCGGTTATTTTTATTATAGCTTTTGTTATCCGTTATATACTTCTTATGTATAGTGAGGAAAAGAAGCTTCAGGCCGCATTTCCGGATGCGTACAGGGAATACTGCAAAAAAGTACCCCGCATATTACCGAAACTATCCAGTATAACCGGCATGGATATAAGCGAATATCTGCCTATAAAAATATCCTGGTTTAAAAAAGAGATCGCCTCGATCTTAGCACTTCTCTTTGTCACTTTGCTGGTGGAATCCTGGGAGGATATTTCCCGGGAGGGAATTATGACATACCTGAGGCAATCTATCTGGCTGTTTTTTACGTTTATCTTATTTATTATATTTGTGATCCTGCTGAGCAAGCGGACGGATAAAAATGGGCCCGAAGCAAATAAAAGCTAAGATAATTTCCAATAAGATATTCAGGGATAACTACTGGCATTTAGAGCTTGAATCTAAAGCGATCGCCGGCTGTGCCGTGCCTGGCCAGTTTGTAAATATAAAGGTAAGCGACGGTATTGAGCCGCTGTTAAGGAGGCCGCTGAGTATTCACGGGATAGAGGGTTCAAGGGTCAGGTTTTTTTACGAGGCTCTTGGCCCGGGCACGCGCCTATTATCAGGCAGGAATCCGGGTGAGTTTTTAGATGTTATCGGGCCGCTGGGTAATGGCTTTGTGGTTCCCGGCAAGGCGAAAGCCGCCAGGCTCAAAGTGCCGGTTTTAGTTGCCGGAGGAATGGGGGTTGCGCCTTTAATCTTCCTGGCAAAAGAAATAAGATCAAGTAAGCCTTTGGTTTTAATCGGAGCAAGAACCAAAAGCAAGATTCTTTGCGCACAGGAGTTTAAGGCGCTGGGTTGCGCGGTAAAGATAGCCACTGATGACGGTTCATCGGGATTTAAGGGCAGAGTTACAGAGCTATTGGGCCAGGTCCTGCGCCAGGATGCGCCAGGATGCGCCAGGCGATTAGCTATATACGCCTGCGGTCCGCGGCCGATGTTAAAGGCTGTTGCCGGGATAGCCTGTGAAAACGATATTGACAGCCGGCTTTCTCTGGAGGAGCATATGGCCTGCGGGATCGGGGCTTGTTTAGGCTGCGTTATAGCCACTAAATCCGGATACAAAAAGGTTTGTAAGGATGGCCCGGTTTTTTCAGGCAAGGAGTTAACTTGGTAAAACAGGTGAAGCCGGATTTAACCGTAAGAATAGGCAAGCTTGATTTAAAAAATCCGGTAATGGTTGCCTCCGGCACATTCGGTTATGCCGAGGAGTTCGCGCCTTTCATCAATTTGAAAAAAATCGGCGCCATTGTAACCAAAACTATTACCATCAGGCCGCGGCCAGGTAACCTTCCTCCCCGGACCTGCGAAACACCCGCCGGCATGTTGAATTCTATCGGCCTGGAAAATCCCGGTATAGATAAATTTATCGGGGAGAAACTTCCATTCTTAAAAAAGCTGAGAATTCCGGTTATCATAAGCATCGCCAGCATTGATGACCCGGAGGAATTCACTGTTTTGGCCAGGCAGTTGGATAAAATAAAAGAAGTATCCGCTCTTGAGCTGAATATTTCATGCCCTAATTTGCATAAGGATAAGTTGATCTCCCAGGATGCCAAAGAGACCTTTGAATTGGTCAGCCTGGTGCGCAAGCTTACGCAGAAATGCCTGATCACCAAACTGTCCCCCAACGTTACCTCAATATCAGAAATCGCTTTAGCTGCGCAAAATGCGGGTAGTGATGCCGTGGCTTTGATCAATACCCTTGGCGGCATGAGCATAGATGTGGATAAGCGCGCGCCTAAAATAGGCTCATGGTCAGGCGGTTTAAGCGGCCCGGCGATCAGGCCGGTGGCAGTGAAAATGGTCTGGGAGGCGCGTAATAAAATTAAGATTCCCATTATCGGTATGGGTGGTATAATGGATACCCAAAGCGCTTTGGAATTTTTTATCGCCGGGGCCAGCGCAATAAGCGTAGGCACGGCAAACTTCATTAATCCCCGCGCCAGCGTTGAAATTATCTCCGGGTTAAAGGCATATATGGCGGATAACAATATGCGGGATCTAAGCGGTCTCATCGGAAGTTTAAAGGCATGCGAAAGTTAAGAAAAGCTGGATCTTTGCGGCCGGCTCAAATTATCCTTGCTCTGGATGTGGATAGCCTGGAAGGCGCAATGGGTTTTGTGGACAGGCTTTATCCAAAAATAAAAATATTCAAGGTAGGCAGCCATCTTTTTACCGCTTACGGGCCCAGGATAATTGAGTTGATCCGCGAAAAAGGGGCTGAGGTTTTTCTGGACCTTAAGTATTTTGATATTCCCAATACCGTAGCCCAGGCAGTGGGAGCGGCAGCGCGCCATAAAGTTAAGATGCTTACTTTGCATATTTCCGGCGGTAAAGAAATGCTGGAGGCCGCTGTTGCTGCCGCGGAGGCGAAGGCCAAGGAAGCAAGTTTAGCCAGGCCATTATTGATCGGGGTTACGGTCTTAACCAGTGCCTTGGCAAAGTCAAATGATGTGTTGGCGCTGGCAAAAATGGGGATAGAGAGCGGCTTAGACGGCATAGTCTGCTCTGCCAGGGAGGCAGGCATCTTGCGTGAGAAAATAAAAAGAGATTTTTTGATCATTACTCCCGGGATACGGATGGATACTTCTTCCGCTGACGATCAAAAGAGAACTGCTACTGTCGAGCAAGCAGTAAAGGCGGGAAGCGATTTTCTGGTAATCGGCAGGCCGATATTAAAGGCAGATAATCCATTGGCAAAGACGGAGGAGCTTTTAGGAGACCTATATGGCGCAGGAAATTAAGGATTTGATCGCGAAAATACAGCAGGAAGGCATAAAAAAAGCGCAGGATTTAGCCGGGCAAATCGAGGCTAAGGCGCATGACCAGGCACAAAAGATCATTGCCCAGGCGCATGACCAGGCACAAAAGATCATTGCCCAGGCTAAGGTGGAGGGGAAAAATACCAGGCAAAGCATGGATGGGGCGTTAAGTCAGGCAGGCCGCGATTTCCTGATCTCCTTAAGAGCCCGGATCAATGAGATGCTTGATAGGTTGGTAGCCCAGAATATCCGCCAGGCCCTGACCCCCGAGGAGTTAGCGCAGATCATCTCCGGGTTGATCAAGGCAGCGGTGAATAAGCCCGGGGCAGAGATCATCATTACCATTAGCCCGGAAGACCATAAGCATCTGGAAAGATCTTTCTTAAAGAAACTTATCGAAGAAACCAAGTCAGAGATAGTGCTTAAGTCCAGCGACCAGATAAGCGCGGGGCTGCGCATTAGTTTCGACTCCGGAAAATCACATTTTGACTTTTCCGATTCCGCCCTGGCCGAATACATCAGCGCAAAGATCCGGCCGGAGCTAGGCCGCATATTAAAAGAGAGATAAATGCCCAGCTACTATACTTATTTGATCTCCAGCCTTCCGATGCTGCAATTTGCCAATTCGCCGGGGCTTACCTTGAATGATTTTCTTAACCGTTGCGCGGAGCTTATTTCCCGGGAGGATGCAGCTCTTATCAAAGAAGCAGTTTCTACGGATGCTTATGCTTTGAAAGTATCCGCTTCCGAGGCGTTATTAAAATGGAAGGGATTTGATCTGGCATTGAGGAATGAACTGGTCAAGGCCAGGGCCCTCCGTAAAAAGGTTGACCCAGCGGGATTCTTACGCCTTGACACGTATTTTGACATGAACATAACCCATATTGCCCAGGCGGCCTTGCGGCATACTTCAATCCTGGAGGCAGAGAGGTATTTGGATTCTGAGCGGTGGAAGGCGCTTGATGAGATATCCAGGGGGCATTATTTTGACCTGGATTTTCTTTTGGTTTATGGATTGAAGCTGGCTATTTTGGAGCGCTGGGTTAAGATCGAGGCGGCAGATAAGGCAGAGTTGATGGAAAAGGTAATACCGGATTAATTATTATGAATAAAAGGATCGGGCATATAGTAGAGATCAACGCGAATATGGTGACTGTCGGGTTGGAGGATTTTGTCATCCAGAATGAGGTGGCTTATATCCTGCACGGAGGCCTGCGTTTGAAGGCAGAGGTGATCCGGGTAAGGGATGACCGCGCTCAAATGCAGGTATATGAAAGTACATCGGGATTGAAGGTCGGGGAGCAGGTTGAATTTAGCGATGAGCTTCTCTCCGCGGAGCTGGGCCCGGGATTATTGGGCCAGATCTTTGACGGACTGCAGAATCCCCTTCCCGCGTTAGCCAAGGAATGCGGCTTTTTTCTCAAAAGAGGGGTTTACCTGGAGGCCCTTTCGGATAGCGAATGGGGATTTACTCCTTTGGTAAAAAAAGGGGAACATGTTTTAGCCGGCAGCAAACTGGGGTTTGTCCCGGAGAAGGTTTTTAAGCATTATATAATGGTTCCTTTTGGCCTTAAAGGCGTCCTTGAGGTAGTTGATATATCCGCTCAAGCCCGGCGGGGTATCAAAGAAAAGATCGCTGTTTTAAAAGATCAATCAGGCAAGCTCCATGAAGTTTTCTTAAAACAGAGGTGGCCGGTTAAGCTCCCTATCCAGGCATACGCGGAGAAGTTAAGGCCGGCTGAGCCCTTGATAACCAAGATGCGCCTCATTGATTCCTTGTTCCCGGTTAGCCGCGGAGGCACCTATTGTATACCCGGGCCATTTGGCGCGGGAAAAACAGTTTTGCAACAATTGACCAGCCGACACGCGGAGGTGGATATCGTGATTATTGCCGCCTGCGGGGAGCGTGCCGGAGAGGTAGTAGAGACGCTGAAGACATTTCCCGAATTAATCGATCCGCGCACGAATTCCCCTCTTATTGACCGCACAGTGATCATCTGTAATACCAGCTCTATGCCTGTTGCCGCCAGGGAATCCAGCGTTTATACCGCGGTGACCATCGCCGAATACTACCGCCAGATGGGTTTGAATGTGTTGCTGCTGGCGGATTCAACTTCGCGTTGGGCTCAGGCCATGCGCGAGATGTCCGGCAGGCTGGAGGAGATCCCGGGTGAGGAAGCATTCCCGGCTTATCTTGAATCGCGCATAGCGTCTTTTTATGAAAGGGCCGGATTAGTCAGGCTGCATGACGGCTCGACAGGTTCGGTTACTATCGGAGGGGCAGTTAGCCCTGCCGGAGGAAATTTCGAAGAGCCGGTTACCCAGGCGACCCTTAAGGTAGTCGGCGCCTTTCACGGCCTCTCCCGCGAGCGATCTGACGCGCGCAGGTATCCGGCGATCGACCCCCTGATCAGCTGGAGCAAATATAAGGGGTTTATCGAGGAGAAGAAAGAAAATGCCGGGCATGAGGCCTTGCGCAAGAGCTATGAGATATTCCAGATGATGAAGGTTATCGGCGAAGAGGGGATATCGCTTTCGGATTACATAGCCTATCTTAAGGGCGAGTTTTTTGACTTTGTTTACCTGCAGCAGAATGCCTTTGACGCGGTTGATGAAGCCACCTCCAAAGAAAGGCAGATCTATATATTCGATTTTATCCACGATATATTGCTTACCGATTTTAAATTAGAGGACAAAGAGCAGGCCTTGCGTTTCTTCCAGAAGTTAAGACAGCTGCTGCGCACTTGGAACTCAAGCGCCTGGATGAGCGCAGAGTTTAAGCAGATCGAAGAAGAGATTTCTATACTGCTGGAAGAGAAGAGGATCCCGGAAGAAAAATAACATGCAAAAAGTATATACCAGTATTATTCAGATCGCCGGAGACGTGATCACCGTTGAGGCAGAAGGGGTTGGTTACAATGATGTCGCCCAGATCTCCTCGCGCCAGGGCACAAGCCTGGCTCAAGTTATCCGCATCGCGGGGGAAAAGGTATTCTTACAGGTTTTTGCCGGAAGCCGGGGTATCTCCACGGGCGATAAAGTAAGATTCTTGGGCCGGCCCATGGTTGTGGCCAGCGGAGATGATCTGTTAGGCCGCATATTTAACGGAAGCGGGGCGCCTTTGGACCATGGCCCGGAGATCTCCGAGAATACGATAGATATAGGAGGCCCGCCGGTAAATCCGGTAAAAAGGATTATTCCCAGCAAGATGATCCGCACCGGTATTCCCATGATCGACGTATTTAATTCCCTGGTCGAATCGCAGAAGTTACCCATATTTTCCATTCCGGGAGAGCCTTACAACGAACTTTTGGCCAGGATCGCCATTCAGGCCGAAGTTGATATCATTATCCTGGGCGGCATGGGATTAAAATATGATGACTACCTGTTTTTTAAGGAGACGTTAAGGCAGCATGGGGCTTTGAGCCGTTCCATATTTTTTATGCACACCGCTTCTGACCCGGTAGTGGAATGCCTTTTAGTGCCGGATATGGCCCTGGCTGTCGCCGAGGATTTTGCCTTAAAAGGCAGGCGCGTATTGGTCCTTTTAAGCGATATGACCAATTTTGCCGACGCCTTAAAAGAAATATCCATAACTATGGAGCAGGTCCCTTCCAATCGCGGCTATCCCGGCGACCTTTACAGCCAGTTAGCCAGCCGTTATGAAAAGGCGGTTGATTTTGAAGGGGCAGGCTCGATCACAATATTGGCCGCAACTACAATGCCGGGCGATGATGTAACCCATCCTGTGCCGGATAACACCGGTTATATTACGGAGGGCCAGTTTTATCTTAAAAGCGGGGTTATCGAGCCATTCGGTTCATTAAGCCGGCTTAAACAGCAGGTAAACGGCAAGACCCGGCCGGACCACCGCGCGATAATGGATACGATGATCCAGCTTTTTGCCAGTTACCGCCAGACGGTTGAAAAACAAGCTATGGGTTTTCAGATGAGCGCCTGGGACAAGAAGCTGCTTAAATATGGCGGGCTTTTTGAAAAGGATATGATGTCCCTTAAAGTAAATATTCCCCTGGAAGACGCCCTGGATCTGGGGTGGGAGATCTTAGCAGAAGCCTTTAGTCCCGAGGAAACCGCGATCAAGCGTTCGCTTATTGAAGAATACTGGCCAAAAAACAGTAGGTAGTAGTTAGCAGGTAGAATATAGGAAAAATCAAAAGAGATCCCGGCAAGAATAATTATGGCCAAGATTAAACTTACTAAAGGGGAATTGAAAAGGCAGCGCGATGCGTTGGCGCAGTTTGAGCGCTACTTGCCTACCCTGCAATTAAAAAAGCAGCAGTTGCAGCTGGAGATCTTACAGCAGGATTCACTTCTCGAAGAGAAAAATCAGGCGCTTCTGAAAAAAAATCAGGCGATCGGAATTTGGATAGGCCTGCTTACCGATGAAAAGGTTGATATAAAAACCTTCCTATTGCCGGCCAGGATAATCACCCATCCTAAAAATATCGCCGGGATAGATATTCCCGTATTTGACACGGTAGAATTCAATGACGCGGATTATGATTTTTTTCTTACTCCTTTGTGGGTGGACGCGGCTATCACCAGCTTTAGGCAGTCCATTACATTAAAGAAGGAAATCTCCACAATTGAGCGGGGGATAGTTGTATTGCGCCATGAGCTGCGCATTACCAGCCAAAGAGTCAATCTCTTTGAGAAAGTGAAGATCCCCGAGGCCCAGGAAAACATCCGCCTGATCAAGATCTATATCGGAGACCAAATGGCTAACGCAGTGGGCCGCAGCAAGATCGCCAAAAGAAAGATCGAAGAGCTGGTTTTGGCGGGAGGCGCAGCATGATCGTTCCCATGAAAAAGACGGTGGTGATCACCCAGGCTAAGG
>SCRK01000039.1 GCA_004298075.1 bacterium
CCGACAACTTTACGCAGTTTATTGGAATTTAAGAAAGTAAAACCTGTTCCCATCGCAGAAGTTGAGCCGGCGGAAGAAATTGTCAAGCGTTTTGCTACGGGTGCTATGAGTTTTGGTTCGATTTCAAGGGGCGCGCATGAAACCCTGGCTATTGCCATGAACCGTCTCAAGGCAAAGTCAAACACCGGAGAGGGGGGGGAAGATCCCGCTCGTTTTACGCCGCTGCCTAACGGAGATTCCCGGCGCAGTTCCATCAAGCAGGTCGCTTCCGGAAGGTTTGGCGTAACCACAAATTATCTGGTTAACGCGGATGAATTGCAGATAAAAATCGCCCAAGGAGCCAAGCCGGGTGAAGGAGGCCAGCTCCCCGGGCATAAGGTGAGTGTTACCATTGCCCGCACCCGCTATACTACGCCCGGGGTGACACTTATTTCCCCTCCTCCGCATCATGATATTTATTCCATTGAAGACCTAGCCCAGCTTATTTTTGATCTAAAGAATACCAACCCCCAGGCCCGCATAAGCGTAAAATTAGTTTCTGAGATCGGCGTAGGCACGATCGCCGCCGGCGTTGCCAAGGGCCACGCGGATATGATCCTGATCTCCGGAGGGGACGGAGGCACAGGCGCCTCTCCTTTAAGCTCCATTAAACACGCCGGGATGCCCTGGGAATTGGGTATTTCTGAAACCCATCAGACCCTGGTGTTAAATGATCTAAGAAGCCGCGTTCGGCTTCAGACTGACGGCCAAATGCGCACAGGCCGGGATGTGGCCATTGCCGCTCTCTTAGGGGCGGAGGAATATGGTTTCTGCACCGCGGGCCTGATCATACTTGGCTGTGTAATGCTGCGGCACTGCCATTTAAATAACTGTTCGGTGGGCGTGGCTACGCAGGATGAGATATTAGAGAAAAGATTCAGCGGGCATCCTGAACACATTGTAAATTATTTTATTTTTGTCACGGAGGAGCTGCGCCGGATCATGAGCCAGCTTGGGGTAAGGACGATTGATGAGATGATCGGCCGCACTGATTTGCTGGAAGTCAGAAAAGATATCCTCCCCTGGAAGGCAAAACACATAGATTTCTCCCGCATCCTTTATAAGCCGGTAGTTTCTAAAAGTACCGGCACGCACTGCGTGATAAAGCAGGACCACGGCATAGATAAAATCCTGGATTTAAAATTAATCGAGCTGGCAAGGCCGGCGTTAGAAAAAACTACTCCCGTCAAAAAAGAACTGGAGATAAAGAATGTTAACCGGACCTGCGGCGCTATGCTTAGCGGCCAGGTATGTAAGCGCTACGGAGAAAGCGGCCTGCCGGAGAATACTATCCATTTTAAATTTAACGGGGTTGCCGGCCAGAGTTTTGGCGCCTGGCTGGCCAAGGGGATTACTTTTGAATTGGAAGGGATGAGTAATGACTATGTGGGAAAAGGCATCTCTGGAGGGAAGATCATTATTTATCCGGACAGGAAAGCCGAATATGAGGCGCGGGAAAATATAATTATAGGTAATACCGCCTTTTACGGAGCGATCAGCGGAGAGGCTTATATCCGGGGAGTTGCCGGAGAGAGGTTCTGCATCAGGAATTCCGGGTTGCACGCGGTTGTGGAAGGCGTAGGTGACCATGCCTGCGAATATATGACCGGCGGAAGGGTGATTGTATTAGGCAAGACAGGAAGGAATTTCGCCGCAGGAATGTCCGGCGGCATTGCCTATTGTTATGATGAGGCGCAAGACTTTAAAAAGAAGTGCAATATGGAGATGGTGGAGTTCCAGAAGCTCGCCGAAGAGGATCTGGAAACTCTCAAGAATCTTCTCGGCAGCCATATGCACTATACCGAAAGCCCGGTTGCCAAAAAGATTCTTGCTGATTTTCACGTGGAAGCAAGAAAATTTGTAAAAATCATGCCTTTGGAATACAAGCGCATACTGGAAGAGCAAAAAGTTGAGAAGAAGCTCCAACTTGAGGAAGTTTCAGACGGATAGAGGTCAGGATGGGAGATGTAAAAGGGTTCTTAAAATTTAAACGTAAAACTACCGAATACCGGCCGGTGTGCGAGCGCCTTAAAGATTATTCGGAGGTCCTGGTTGTGCCAAAGCCGGAACATTCTCAAGAGCAGGCATCCCGTTGCATGGATTGCGGCATACCTTTCTGCCATTGGGGATGCCCTATAGGCAATTATATCCCTGACTGGAATGACGCGGTTTTCCGCGGCCATTGGGAAAAGGCATTTGGCTTGCTGGATGCGACCAATAACCTTCCGGAGATAACGGGCAGGATCTGCCCGGCTCCCTGCGAATACGCCTGTGTATTGGGAATAAATGACGATCCCGTAACTATAAGAGAGGATGAAGAAGCAATAATAGAATACGCGTTTAAGCGCGGTTTGATCAAGCCGCAGCCTCCTAAAAAACGCACAGGAAAGAAGGTGGCGGTTATCGGCTCAGGGCCTTCAGGCCTTTCCTGCGCCCATCAGTTGAATAAGGCAGGGCACTTAGTAACCATTTTTGAGCGGGATGATAAGATCGGCGGGATCCTGCGGTACGGCATCCCGGATTTTAAGCTGGAGAAATGGATTTTGGACCGCAGGATAAGCATGCTGGAGAAGGAGGGGATTACCTTTAAAACTTCCGTCTCCGCGGGGGTAGATTATCCGGTATCCAGGCTTAAGAGGGAATTTGACGCCATTTGCCTTGCCTGCGGTTCGCGTGAGTCAAGAGATTTGGTAATAGAGGGAAGACAGCTAAAGGGCATACATTTTGCCATGGATTATTTGATCCAGTCCAATAAAAGAATAGCGGGAGATAAATTCGGTAAAAAAGAACTTATTGATGCCAAGGGTAAAAAAGTAGTGGTCATAGGCGGCGGAGATACGGGAGCTGATTGCGTGGGAACTGCCCACAGGCAGGCTGCTTCCTGTGTAACGCAGATAGAGATCATGCCGATGCCCGCTGCCTGCCGCACAAAAGACTTCCCCTGGCCAAAATACCCGATGCTGCTTAAGAGTTCCACCAGCCATGAAGAAGGCGGAAAGCGTGACTGGTCGGTTTTGACCAAGAAATTTATCGGCCAGAACGGAGAACTTAAGAAACTATCCTGCGTAAGGGTAGAATTTGTCAAGGACGCTAAGGGCTGCCCGCTAATGAAAGAGGCAGCGGGAAGCGGGTTTGAAATTGAAGCGGATCTGGCGATTTTAGCCCTGGGTTTCCTTCATCCGCAAAAAGAAGGCCCGATCAAAGAACTGAAACTTGAATTAGACGCCAGAGGCAACGTGAAAACCGATGAAAACTTTATGACTTCGGTAAAGGGCATATTCTCCGCCGGGGATATGCGCCGGGGCCAGTCCCTGATCGTTTGGGCTATTTCCGAAGGCCGGCGCGCCGCTTTCCAGATCGATAAATATCTTATGGGTGATTCAACCCTGCCTATTCTCTAAGGAGCCAGCTTGAACCTCTTAGCATTTTTAATCATATTTCCGCTCTTGGTATCCGTGGCCCTGCTTTTATTGCCGGGGGAAAGGCTGCGGGCTGGTTTAATAAAAGCATCCAGCCTGGCCATCTCTTTGGCTGTCATAGGGCTGCTTTTTACCACTTTTAACCGCAGTATCCAGTATTTTAAAGCTGAGTCGTATTTGATCGACAAGCTCATGTTTTTAGCGGAGCTGGCTTTAGCCGGGTATATATTATATCTGGGCTTAAAGTTCAGGCGCGGCTGGGTGGTTTTGTTTATCCTGCTCCAGGAAGCTTTGATGATCTATTTTGAATATTCTCACGGGTGGAGGATCTTTGCCGAGAACAATCTGTTCATAGATAAATTTTCTATTTTGATGTCTTTGGTGGTCGGTATTATCGGCAGCCTGATATGTGTCTATTCCATCGGCTATATGCGCGATTTCCACGAAGATTACCATAAAGAGATAAAAGACAGGCGGCCTTTTTTCTTTTTTGTTATTTTTGCTTTTCTCTCGGCGATGTTCGGGGTGGTTTTTTCCAATAATCTTCTCTGGCTTTATTTCTTCTGGGAGATCACCACTATCTGTTCATTCCTGCTCATAGGATACAAAAGGACGGAGGAGTCAAGGAAAAACGCCTTTTTAGCTTTAGAGTTAAATTTGTTAGGAGGCCTGGCCTTTTTGGCGGCGATCATATATTTTTACAAGACAACCGGAAGCATTGAATTGAGCAAGGTAATGTTATTGGGTAAGGCCTGGGCCCTGATCCCCGTAGCTTTGATCTGTTTCGCCGGGCTTACCAAATCCGCGCAGCTGCCTTTTTCTTCCTGGCTATTGGGGGCAATGGTAGCGCCCACCCCCGTATCGGCGCTTTTACATTCCAGTACAATGGTTAAAGCAGGTGTATATATAATCTTAAGGTTCGCTTCGGTCCTGCAAGGGACAATGGCCGGATATGCTTTGGCTTTAATAGGAGGGGTGACTTTCCTGGTTGCGTCATTGGCGGCTGTCTCCCAGAGCGATGCCAAGAAGGTTTTGGCTTATTCCACTATCGCTAACCTGGGATTAATTGTTTTATGCGCCGGCATCGGCACTTATGAAGCGATGTGGGCGGCGATCCTGCTGATAATATTCCATGCTACCGCCAAGTGCCTGTTATTCCTTTGCGTCGGCACGGTGGAACACAAGATCCACAGCCGGAATATTGAAAATATGTCGGGGCTGATCATTACCATGCCCAAGCTCTCCATTATGATGCAGGTGGGAATGGCCGGGATGTTCCTGGCTCCTTTCGGCATGTTGATCAGCAAATGGGCGGTGCTAAGGGCATTGGCAGATTACAATCCTCTGCTGATCATATTCGTAGTTTTTGGAAGTTCGGTAACCCTTTTCTTCTGGGTAAAATGGATAGGTAAGCTGATCATTGTCTCTGGCCATAAAGAGGAGATCGAGCAGGGAGTAAGTAAAAGCCAATGGTTTCCCCTGGCCGCTTTATCAATATTGACTATCAGTATTTGCGGGTTTTTCCCGCTGGTCTCCTCTGTTTTAATTGAACCTTACTGCCTTGAAATTTATGGCCGCACGATCACTATGAGCCGCGGGAATGTGGAGATCATGTCTATTATGCTGGCCATGGTCATGCTTTTCCCTTTGAGTTTTATCAATTACGGTAAACGGGTCAAAGTCGTGGACGCCTATCTGGGCGGGGCAAACATTAATAACAACGTGCAATTCCGCGGCTCTGCCGGAACGGTCAGAAGCATGTCAATGTATAATTATTACCTGGAAGATATATTCAGCGAGAAAAAATTAATGAGATCCGGGATGATCATTGCCGTTGTTCTGATAATTGCCATGCTGGGGTTATCCTTGCTATGAATATATTCCTGAATATCCTCTTATATGTGGTCTTGGCGCCTTTAGCCGGTGGACTTTTATCCGGTTTAGACAGGAAGATCACCGCGCGTATGCAGTCCAGGATCGGGCCGCCCATCCTGCAGCCGTTCTTCGATGTTTTAAAGTTGATCCAGAAGGAGAGCCTGGTAGTAAGAAGATCCCAGAACTTCTATATCGGGTTTTTTCTTATTCTGGTTATTTTTACCGGTGCTTTGTTCTTTACCGGAAAAGATATATTGCTTGTGATCTTTGCTTTTACCCTGGCCGGCATATTTTTTGTCCTGGCCGGATTTAAGGCCAGCTCTCCGTATAGCTTTATCGGGGCCCAGAGAGAGTTGCTGCAGATGATGGCTTATGAACCGATCATTATTTTAAGCGCGGTGGCTATGTATATGGTTACGCGCAGCTTTTATATTTCCGACATCGTTTCTTTCTCGCGTCCGTTGATCTATTATTTACCCGGGGTTTTGTTCGGCCTATTGTATATCCTGGCGATGAAATTCAGGAAATCGCCGTTTGATCTGTCTACTTCGCATCACGCGCATCAGGAGCTGGTAAAAGGGATCACTACGGAGTTTTCCGGGCGCTCCCTAGCGATGATCGAGGTGGCGCACTGGTATGAGAATATGCTGGTTTTAGGTTTCATCTACCTATTCTTTGCCCGTTCTCCGCTGGCAGGGGTTGTTTTAAGTTTGCTGGCGTATTTTTTGGTCATTCTTATTGATAACACTTTTGCCAGGGTAAAATGGCAGCTGGCTTTGTTAAGTTCATGGCTTATGACCTTGATTTTTGGTTTCGGGAACATTTTAATCCTGTTCATTTTACCTAAATAAAATGTCATATTTAAAGAGATCTCCCTGGGTTATTCATTACGATGCTTCAAGCTGTAATGGCTGCGATATAGAGGTATTGGCCTGCCTTACCCCGGTTTATGACCTGGAGCGTTTCGGGATAATCAATACCGGGAATCCAAAACATGCCGATATTTTCCTGGTTACCGGTTCGGTAAATGAGCAGAATAAAGAAGTGATCCAGAACATCTATAATCAAATGCCTGAACCAAAGGTAGTGCTGGCCTTGGGGATCTGCGCAACCAGCGGCGGGGTATTCAGGGAATGCTACAATGTTTCCGGGGGGGTGGATAAGATCATTCCCGTAGATGTTTACGTGCCGGGATGCGCGGTGCGTCCGGAGGCGATCATTGACGGGGTAATCAGGGGGTTAAAGATCCTGGAGGAAAAACATAAAAAGTTCCAGGCGATAAGCGGAGGCAAAGGGGAATTGACCATCGCGCAAGCAGGCATTCAGGATGCCGGGGATATACTGGAGCTGCAGAAATTAGCTTATCAAAGCGAAGCTGAGCTATACAATGATTTCAGCCTTTCTCCGCTGACCCAGACCCTGGAGCAGTTAGAAGATGATTTTAAGAATAAGTTTTTTTTAAAAAGCGTGATGCATGATAAGATCATCGGCTCGGTACGCGCTTTTATGGAAGGAGATACTTGCCATATCGGAAGATTGATCGTGCACCCGAGTTATCAGAATTACGGCTTAGGCAGGAAGTTGATGCGTGAAATTGAAGCTTATTTCCCGCAGGCAGGCAGGTTTGAGGTATTTACGGGCCACAAGAGCAGGCGGAATATTTATTTTCACCAAAGATTAGGGTATAAAATATTCAAACGGGAGCGGGTTTCAGAGCTGCGCGACAGGGTTTTTATGGAAAAGTTTGCCAATAAGGACAGAAAATGATCGAAGAGCAAAAATTAATCAATATTGAGATCAAGGATCTGTTAAGCCAGGCAGGAGATTTTTGCAAATCCGGGCACAGGCTGGTGCAGGTCGGCTGCACAAAACTGCCTGAATGCCTGGAGATAAACTATTCCTTTGATAAGGAGTATCATTTTACCAACCTTAAGATACAGCTTACGGATCTGAATACCGAGATCCCCAGCATAAGCAATATTTATTGGTGCGCTTTCTTATATGAAAATGAGATCCATGACCTGTTCGGAGTCAAATTCAAGGATATAGCGGTGGATTATAAAGGCACTTTCTACCGCACATCCGTAAAGAGAGGATTCAATCCCCAAAATGAACAGCCCTAAGAGAACGATCATCCCTTTTGGCCCGCAGCATCCGGTTTTGCCCGAACCGATCCATCTGGATTTAATAGTCGAGGATGAAAAGGTAATCGAGGCGCTTCCCTCATTGGGATTCATCCACCGCGGCCTTGAGCGGCTGGTAGAGAAAAGGGATTTTATCGATTTTGTCTATGTTGCCGAAAGGATCTGCGGTATCTGCAGTTTTATCCATGGCCTTACATATTGCATCGCTATTGAGGAGCTCATGAAAGTAGAGGTCCCCAAAAGGGCAAATTATCTGCGGGTGATCTGGTCGGAGTTGTCGCGAATTCACAGCCACCTTTTATGGCTGGGATTGATGGCCGATGGTTTTGGTTTTGAGGCGCTTTTTATGCATACCTGGAAATTAAGGGAAAAGATCCTGGATATCATTGAGGAAACTACCGGCGGAAGGGTGATCTTCGGAACGGCTAAGATCGGGGGAGTAAGAAAAGATATCTCTCCCGAGAAATTATCCGAGATAATGGGAAAACTGGAGAATTATGCCAAAGAGATAAAAGAG
>SCRK01000040.1 GCA_004298075.1 bacterium
GGATAAGGATAAGAACGGGGCTCTTGACTCAAAGGAGCTTTCGGCCGATAAAACAAATATGCAGCTTGCGGCCGATAAGAATAAAGACGGCAAGGTTACTAAGCAGGAGTCTGATTCGCAGTTCAAGGAATATTTCCAGCAGATGGATAAGGATCAGGATAACAGGGTATCCGAAATTGAATATACGGATTATTGGAAGGGCAAAATTTACTTCTAAAGATGAATGTAATCGCCTTTAACGGAAGCTCACGCCAGGACGGGAACACCGCTATTCTCATAAAGAAAGTTTTCAAAGAGCTGGAGAAGGAGGGGATCAAGACTGAGCTTATTAGCCTTGCCGGCCAGAAGCTCCAGGGGTGCCTTGGCTGCGGGAAATGTTTTGTTACGAAGAATAAGAAATGCGTGATAACCGATGATCCGGTCAATGAATATATCGGGAAGATGGATCAGGCGGACGGGATCATAATAGGCTCTCCCACATATTTTGCCGATTGCACTGCCGGGACAAAAGCCCTGATCGAGCGATCAGGTATGGTCAGCCGGGCTAATGATAATATGTTTAAGCGTAAAGCGGGCGCAGCGGTTGTGGCGGTAAGAAGGGGCGGGGCGATCCATGCCTTTGACACGATCAACCACTTTTTTACGATCGGAGAGATGATCATTGTCGGATCATTATATTGGAATATCGGCATCGGCCGGGAGATCGGCCAGGTAGAAGAAGATAAGGAAGGTTTAGATACGATGAGGGCCTTGGGCATGAATATGGCCTGGCTTATCAAGAGGATCCGGCCATGAAAAGCCGTGTATATTTTATCCCAGTTGAGGGTTCAGATAGTCTACCGGCTATCAATGAAAAGCTTAAGAGACTTTTAGATGGAAGTAGCTGCCTGGATTTTATCCGCGCTGAAGATAGGGTGGCGGTAAAACTGCATTTTGGGGAGGAGGGGAATACCGGATTTGTAAATCCCGCGCACGTGCGCGTGATCTGCGACGGGATAACCCTAAGAGGAGGCAGGGCTTTTTTATCGGACGCCAATACCCTTTATCGGGGAAAACGGCTGAATTCCACTGACCACTTAAAGCTTGCCGGCGAGCATGGCTTCACCCAGGAGGTATGCCGGGCGGATGTGGTTATCCCGGATGATACTAAGAAGGAAAATGTAGTTTCTGTTCGGATTGACGGCAAATTTATCAAGAACGCCAAGCTTGCCCGTATTTTTATTGATTCAGAGGCTTTGGTCGCGGTCAGTCATTTCAAGGGGCATATTTTAACCGGTTTTGGGGGCGCTTTGAAGAATATCGGTATGGGCTGCGCTACAAGGGAAGGGAAGCTCGCGCAGCATTGCGACCTGGCCCCTGTTGTCCATGCCGATAAATGCATTGGCTGCGGCGAGTGCGAAAAGATTTGCCCGGCAGGGGCGATCTGCATCGTGAATAATAAATCAGTGGTTGACAGCTCAAAATGTATCGGCTGCGCCAGCTGCCTGGCTGTTTGTCCCACAATGGCAATGTTCATTGACTTTGGGGCAGGGGACAAGGTGCAGGAGAAAATGGTTGAGTA
>SCRK01000041.1 GCA_004298075.1 bacterium
ACCGGAGTTTTAAGCTTCTCCTCAAGCGCTTTCTTGGAATCAATGATCTGCCTTCTTAACTCTGCCTCGGATCTTATATCAACCAAAGGCTCAGGGCCAAAGGTATGGCTGCCGATAGCGATCAACCCGGATGCCTGCATCTCCTTGATCTCATCCCAGCTCAGGCGGTCGCCTTGGGGCCTGCCGACTTCATCGTAAATTATGGATATCGTCGCCGGAAAAGACAGTTTTTTTAAAACCGGATAGGCATAAATATAAGTATCCTTAAATCCATCATCAAAGGTTATGGCAACGGTCTTAGAGGGGACCATCTTTTTACCCCGCATCAGGCGGCTTACCTCCTCTAAACTGACGACATTATAATGGTGAGACTTCAAAAACCGCATTTGCCTGGCGAAGGACTCCGGGGAAACTATCAGGCTATGCATCTGAGGGTTAGTTTTCGGATTGACCGAATGGTACATAAGCACCGGAACACTATACAAGCCCCTGGCATAGCTGAAGAACAAAGCGGCAATAATAACTAGGCAGGAAACAAATATTAATTTTCTTGTCTTAAGCATTTTTTATAAACCCTCTCTGTTTGGTCTACCATTCTTTCTTTAGAAAAATTTTCCATGATAAATTCGCGGGCATTCTTTCCCAGCCCCAGGCGAAGCGGGTTATCGCCAAGCAATTTAATGATCGCCCCAGCTAACCCGGCGCTATCTGCCGCTTCAACCAGCAGGCCGTTTTCTTTATCCTGGATCAAGGTTTTGATCCCGCCCACGGATGAACCCACCACTGCCAGGCCTTGAGCCATTGCCTCCATCAGCGCCAGGCCCAGGCCCTCCTGCAATGAAGGCATGACAAAAACATCCATTGCCGAAAGTATATCCCCGGTATTTCGCGCTTCCGGGATGAATAGCACGTTATCCTTAATACCCAGATCATTTACCTGCCCCGCGAGCGTCTCACCCGTCTTGCCCTCCCCTACGATAAGCAGCTTGGCGCGAGGATAACTTTTGATGACCTCCCGCATTGCCTGGATAAGATAGGTATGGCCTTTCACATCGGAGAGCCGGGCGATAATACCCACAAGGTAACCGTCATTTACGCCTAACTCTCTCCTTATTTTTTCCCTTGTCGAAAAGTCCCCGAAGCTTGCCGTATCTATGCCGTTATTTATTACGCTTATCTTTTTCTCATCCAGCTTAAAATCAAGGAGCAAATGCTCCTTTACCTGGCTGCTTATGGCGATCACGGCCTTGCCCCAGCAGGGAAAAAGCTTACGCGATAATTTCGGCTTAAAAAAACCGTGGCAGGTAAAAACATGGCAGATCCCGCCATTATAACGGCTTAATAAATCCCCCAGGACCTGGGTAGTCCGGCTGTTTGAATGCAGCACATCTATATTAAGTTCTCTAACCTTGCCGCTTAATTTGAGAAAACTAATAATTATTTTCGGGCTGATCTCTTTTTTTGTCTTTAAGGGGACAGGGATATGCGTTATCCCCGCTTTTTTAAATTTATCCACCAAGTCACCGCCGCTTGAGGCAACATAAACATTATGCCCTTTCTCCTTAAGGCCTCCTCCTAAAGTAAGCAAGTAGCTAGCGATCCCTCCTACGTTAAGATGGTTGGCGATAAAGAGTATGTTCATTTAAGCAACCTCTCCACCGCCGAAAGCACCTCTTCGGGGGTGATCGCCAACATACAGCGTTTGGTGCGGCACTTAGTTCTATAACATGGGGAACAAGACAGATCCTTATTGATCACAACGCAATCCCTGCCCGGGGGCAAATGCCTGGCCGCGTCCGTCGGCCCGAAAAGGCCGATAAAAGGAGTGCCTACTGCCGAGGCTATGTGCAAAGGGGAGGAATCCGCTGAGATAAACACATGGCATTTTTTGATCAGGGCAGCCAGCTCATTGACACTAGTCTTGCCGCAGGCATTGATGATCTTGGCATTCTTTAAGGAATTGATCAGCGTATTCGCGTAAACCAGGTCCTGCTCTGTGCCGGTGACCACCACGCGGATATCCCGGAAGCCCAGCTCCTCGCAAAGCTTAAGCAAATACTGGCGCGGCCAGAGTTTAGTGCTCCACCTTTGAGAGGCGCTGATATTGATCCCCACGACCTTCTGCGTTTCGCTTAACCACTGGCTGTTCAACAGCTCATCCACATGCTTAATATCTTCGGCGGAAGGCCAAAGCTCTAAGGCATTATCCAGCAGGTCAATACCGAGCATCTTCAATACCCTGAATTGATGCGTTACCGGATCAATCCTGGGCTTCAGGTCTTTGACGCGGTGATTGAGCAAAAAAGAAAACTTTTTATTATCATAGCCATAACGATTGACGCAATTCGAAAGATAAGCCAGTATATGGCTTGAGCGGCTGTTCTGCTGATCGATGACTATATCAAAGTTCTTTTTCCTTAAGATCCTGCCGATATTCCAGAGCCCATTCCATCCCTTATCTTTGTTTTTCAGGTCACAGACCAGCAGTTCGTCAAGGTAAGGGCACCTTAAAAGAACATCCTTGGATTCTTCTCCGACCAGGAAACTGATCTTGAAATTTTCCCGGGGGAATTTCTCCCGGATGGCCCTCAGGGCTGCCGTAGAAAGGATTACATCCCCCAAAGAGGAGAGTTTGATTATCAGGATTTTAAAATTAGTCAAGGCGTCGCGGTAAACATCCAAAGTATTCTTGACCATCAACTCCACATTGTATTTTTCTTTGACTTTTGTATAGGCATTCTCCGCCAGGCTGCGGGCTAACTGCGTATCCTTGAAAACGCGCATTACGGCATCAGCTATTGCTTTAGGGTCAGCCGGAGGCACTAAAAGCCCGTTCTTGCCGTCTTCGATAATATCAACAACCCCTCCTACCTTAGTGGCTACCACCGGAACCCCGGCTGCCTGCGCCTCTACTACCACCCTGCCGAAAGCTTCATGGGTAGTGGTAGCTAAAACCACCAGGTCCAGATGCGCCAATATCCCGGGGATATCCCGCTGCGTGCCTAAAAATTCCGTGCAATGCCAAAGCCCGAGCCTGCGCGCTAAAACCTGCACTTCTTCTTTGTAAGCCTCTTTGGATGCCGGGGCATCACCGACGATCCAGATCTTCAGCCGCGGCACCAGCCTTGAGATGCGCGCCATGGCTTTGATAAAATGCAAATGGCCCTTCAGGGGGGTGATCCTGCCGATAATACCCACGTTAAAATCATCTTTTCTCTTTGCCTGGGGGTCAAGATACTTGAACCTCTCCAGGTCCACGCTGCGCGGCACCAGCCTTATCCTTTCATGCGGCACGCCGAAATCCTCGATCATATGCCTGGCGATCACATTGCTTAAGACGATCACCCTTTTTGCCCAGCCCATCACGAAACTAAAAAAATGCTTCTTGTAATAACCATGGCAGGTAGTGATAAACACCGCGCGGGTTTGGCGGCAGGCAAAAAAAGCTATCCACGCCGGCACGCGCGAACGGGCATGCACTACTTCGATCTCTTCTTTTTTGATTATCTCCGCCAGCTGGGGGATCAATTTAAACATGGAAAAAAATGATTTCTTATGCACGGGCAGGGTGTAATGTTTAGCCCCGCCTGCCTCCAGCTCTTTAACCAAAACTCCACCGGCGGAAACCACCACTGCTTTATGCCCAAGCCGCACCAGGTATTTACAGAGGTCCACGGTGCCGGTTTCTACCCCTCCCACATTTAATTCAGGTAATATCTGCAATATTTTCATAATATTTTACTTAGAGCCTGCGCAACCTTTAAATTATCCTGCGGTATGGCTATCGGCGGCCTGTTCTTCCATATTTCTTTAACCCTGTCAGCCAGGCATCCTGCCTCTGTTAAATATATATATCCTTTATCCTGATAATTCTTTAAAAAACTCCGGTGCTTCTTGCTCAATCCCTGCGCTTTAAATACCATAACGTATTTTCCCGCGCTTGCCGCTTCGGAAACCATCGAAATACTCTCCGGCGAGCTGATCACTATACTGCTGAACCCAAGTATTGCTCCCACCACATCCGGGTTGTTAT
>SCRK01000042.1 GCA_004298075.1 bacterium
GCTGAAATCCTCCCCCAATATCCTGCTTATGGTCTTGGCCTTGGTCGGCGACTCTACGATAACCAGATTCTTGCTCATTTAATTCCTCATAAACTGTTTGCCCGGCAGCTCTCTGATTAATTTCTTAAACTGTAATTTTAAAATCAAACTTGCCAAATATCCGCACGGCTTGGATGTCTTTTCCATCAGTTCATCAATGGTAATTGCCTCACGGCTTATGCATCCGTAAACCATCTCCTCCTCTTTTGAAGAAGATAACTTTCGCCCGGCCGCCTCTCTCTCATGATCTACCACGGGCGAAAAAGGCAAATTCAACTCCTCAAGTATATCTTCGCAGCAGGTCACTAATTTGGCGCCCTGTTTAAGCAGGCTGTTAGGACCGGTTGAGCCGAGGGAATCAATCCGCCCGGGAAGAGCAAAAACCTCCCTGCCCTGCTCCAAAGCAAAATCCGCGGTGATCAACGCCCCGCTGTTCCTGGCTGCCTCGGCGACTAAAACCCCCAGGCTTAATCCGCTGATCAGCCGGTTGCGCCGGGGAAAATTCTGGGCCAATGGCTTTGTCTTCATGGGGAATTCAGAGATCACCGCGCCGTTTTCGGATATTTTCTTAGACAGGCCGGCGTTCTCCGGAGGATAGATATGGCTAAACCCGCTGCCCATGACCGCAACGGTTCTGCCTTTTGCCTTCAACGCTCCTTTGTGCGCGCAGGTATCCACTCCCCTGGCCATGCCCGAAATAATAGTTATTCCCTGGGCCGACAATTCGGCAGCGAATTTTTCCGCGTTGTTGGAGCCGTAAAAAGAAGCTCTGCGCGAACCGACAATACCGATGCTTGGATTGTCAGCTACGCTTATGTTCCCTGATACATAAAGCACGATCGGCGCGCCCGGTATTTCTTTAAGCAGCCGCGGGTAATCCCGGTCAAAAAGCGTGATTATCCTCAACCCCGACTTTTTAGCCAGTACCAGGTCATCCTCCAGCAGCCGGGAGTTAAAAGCGGCGATGTTTTGAGCGATCTTCTCTCCGCATACCGCGAGCAGCTCCTGCCGGGAACCCTTAAATATATTTTCCGGTTTTTGGAAATACTCAAGCAGGCCGGTTAAGCGCGTGCTGCCGACCTGCGGGATAAGATTTAAAGCTACCAGCGACTCAAAGTCATTCATTTCTTATTAGCGGATATTCTGGATATTCTTTCAACCACCTCTTTAATTGAAAGGCCCGTGGTATCGATGGTTTTATCGGCCTGTATATAATAAGGGGCGCGCATTTTCAGTAAGACCTCAATGCGCCTGGCAGGGTCTTTTACATTCAAAAGCGGGCGCTGGGTATTTGCCGAGACCCTTTTTAGGATCTCTTTTGGCGCGGCAGTTAGGCAGACCAGGATACCGCTCTTCTTCATCACTTCAATATTCTCCTTATCCAGGACGATCCCGCCTCCGCAGGCAACCACGAATTTATTTTGGCCGGCGGCCTCTTTTAGCGCCTTTTTTTCTACCTTGCGGAAATAAGCCTCTCCCTCC
>SCRK01000043.1 GCA_004298075.1 bacterium
GAAAAAAGTGCTTTTTGTATGCGTGGAAAATTCTTGCCGCAGCCAGATGGCTGACGGGTTTGCGCGGGTTTTAGGGCAGGGAAAGATCGAGCCATACAGCGCCGGCTCCCGGCCCAGCGGCAAGGTTAACCCGGAGGCGATCAAGGTGATGCAGGAGGCGGGGATAGATATTTCCGGGGCGCAGTCAAAAGGATTTTATGACTTAGGTGCCAAGGATTTTGATTATGTAATTACCATGGGCTGTAAAGATACTTGCCCCTTTGTCCCGGCAAAAAAGCATATTGACTGGCAGATCGAAGATCCTAAGGGTAAAGGAGAGGACTTTTTCAGGAAAACGCGGGATCTAATTAAGGAAAAAATAGAATCATTAATTAGAGAGGCCTGATATGGAAAGACATTTTGACACAGAGCTGGCAGATTTAAAAGGCGATATATTACGGATGGGCGATCTTGTAGAGGAGGCGATCATTGATTCAGTTGAGGCGCTCAAGCAATTAAGCAGCCCTAAGGCCGAAAAGGTAATTTCCGAGGATAAAATTATCGATGAACGCGAGCTTGAAATTGATGAAGAATGTCTGGACCTTCTGGCTTTAAGGCAGCCCATGGCAGTGGATTTGCGCTTTATTACCATGGCCATGAAAATATCCACTGATTTGGAGAGAATGGCCGACCTGGCTGTGGATATATCCCAGCGGGTGCTGGAACTGGCGGGTAAGCCTTTGCTTAAGCCATTAGTGGATATCCCCAAGCTAACCTTGCTTGCCCAGCAGATGACCCGTGATGCCATAAATTCCTTTGTCAATAAGAACGCGGATTTAGCCAAGAACGTAATTCTGCGTGATAAAAAAGCCGATGAGTTACGCGATCTCGTGCAGCAGGAATTATTAAATGAATATATAGTTAAAGATAAGTTAACTATCCCGCGCGCCATACCGCTCCTTTTGGTGGCCCGCCACCTGGAGCGCATCTGCGACCACGCCACCAACATCGCCGAAGAGGTTATCTATATGGTTTCGGCAAAGGTAGTAAAACACCACCCGGAAAAGTTAAATAACGGCAGGTAGTTTTTCCTTTCATTAAATTTTACATACAATTCACATTGTTTTAAAACCGCCATTACATGCCCGAGCTATATTTACTACAGGTGAGGGTAAAAAAATGGAAGCGAGGTTATCGATCCGGGATAGACTGCCTATATTAGCGCGCATTACCGCTTTTGTTTTGTGTTTCTGTATTTTCTTTGAACAGGGCGGTTTTGCGCAGGCAGCAGGAGAAATAGACGTTTCCGGATATCTGGCAAAACTACACAGTCCCATCGCGCCGGACAAATTCCACCCCCTTTATCTAAGGTACCTCTCTTACGACCCCTTATCCAATAACTTCGGCCTGCTTTTGGATAACGGCGGCCTTAAGAACCCGCCAACCCGGGAACTCAAAGAAGAAACCAGCGAGCTGCTTAGCTACTTCTTGATCGGCATCTCTTTACCCAATGAAAGCTTCTGGGTAAACCTGCGCCCTGACTCACCCGACAATATCATAGATGACGATCTGGCCAGGACCGATATCGGGAGGATCCTCCTTGAGGCGGATTTGCAGCTTAAAAAAGACACAGCGCTGGCAACTTCGCCTCAAACTCCCGAAGGCAGAGAATACTGGGATAAGCTTTACAAAAAAGCGGAAGAGCTCTACGGCACCCAGACAATAGAAATACCTACCCTGACCCGTCCCTGGATAGTCCCCAATGAGATCATAGTAAAAGAGACCAAAGATTCTGCCCATATTTACAAAGCCAGCCTGAAGGTGCTCCTGGAGCAGGATTACCTGAAAGATTCAGTACAGTATAACTTCAAAGATGGGCGGTCTAAAGAGCTCAATGAATATTCATCTCAACTGATCCGTGAGCTCATCATTCCCAAACTAACCAAGGAAGTAAACTCAAGCAAGCGTTATGCTTCTTTAAGACAGGTTTATTACTCGCTCATATTGGCGCAGTGGTTTAAGGCGCGGCATCTTTCAACTGACAAAAATCAGATAGCTGATCTTATAAATTCAAAAGACCTTGCCAATCTGGCCTCCAAGCAAGATTGGTCAAAAACCAGCTACTTCAATGCCTACAAGAGATCATTCACTGGAGGAGAATACAACATCCGGGAGCCGGTATATACTCCTACAGGCCAGGTAATCAGGAGTTATATGAGCGGCGGGATGCAGCTAACTGAATGCGTGCCGCGCCTGGATTATCCTCTTAGCGTAGGGCATCTTCAAACGCTCTCCATCGCCGGGCAAACCGGGACTTTTTATATCTGGGGGGCTGATAACCCGGATATAATTGACGGCGAGCTGTTAAGCGCAAGCCCTTTGACAAAGACAGTTTTCAATACGGGAGAAGAAGATAGCTCCTATCAGTCAACAAGCGACGACAAAATAGATATGCCTTTTTTTAGCGAAGAAGTAAATAGAGCTTCTTCAGCGGCCAAAGGAGATGCCTGGAGCCGACTGTGCAATTTTGCCCCTTCACTCAAAACCGTTATTTATCTTGCCGTCATCACAGCGTCATTTTTTGTTCCCGGAGTTTCCTGGGCCCACCAGTTTATTATGAGAGGCAAAGACCTGTATGTAGTTATGGGCAAATGGAGCCCGCGAATGCCCGCGGAAAATACCCTTTCAGGCGCGGCCCGGGATGTGCTTTCGGCTGAAGGACTGGATTCGGGTATACATAATCTGGCACACAGAGGCATCCCGGCAGTGAATCCATCAATTACAGATCCAAATTTAGTTCATGAAGGCAAAAGTTACCTGATCCCGAGTGAGCACGCTACTCCGGATGTGATTAGCAAATTAACAGGAGCTAATTTAAATCCGCCGGAACATCCCGTTAATCCTTTTGAAGGCAGTGGTGACACACAATTGGGGCAACATTTAACGAATACAGTTGATCCGCTTAAAGACAGGGGTGATTTTGGGTTTGATTACAGCAGCTTTATGAACTCCCCATATTTTTTATGGGGGATTGGTATAATAGGCGCTGCTGTTCTTGGCGTTTGTATTTACCGGTGGTGGAACAATAGAAGACTGAATAGCCTGGCCGTAAAACAGGCGCTAGGTGAGCCATTATCCCCGAAAAGCGATCCCTGGTACGGTGAGTCAAAGCAGAAACTGTTTAATATTAACTTTAACGCGGAAGCGGTAAAGGGGCTACTGTATATGTGGAAGGATACGCTTTTTGAGGCCTCAAGAAGAAAGTCAAAATATCTGACCGATGAAGAATTCATCCGCATCTCCAATGTTGCCCGCAAGTTGACCCGCGATCTGATATTCTGTCCCGAGGTAGTCGCCAATAATTTAGACCAGGTCATAAAAATATATCAGGACTTAGCGGAAGCGTCGCTTCAAACAGCCGAGAATTTAAAGGAAAAACTGGAGAATAATGGTTTTGCCATTGACACGCCAGAGAGGGAGGTTTTGCGGCTGGCGATAAATAAATTTCTCTTGTTAAGTGATTATTGCAGGGAGTTTGAATACAACGCCGATTTAGTGCTTAAGATCAAACGCGTATATTCATATAAGTGGAGGTTAAGGGAGGAAGGAGTTTTCGGCAGGATCGTTGTTGCGCTTGCCGGGCAAAAGTTAAGCGGATATATAGAGACGGCCGGCACGGAATTATTCCGTTTTTTCCGCGGTATGCACGGTTGGTTGCTGAAGATAGTATTAAAAAATAGCTTAAAAAATAAGGTTTTTGATAAAGGAAATGCCGTTTACGCCTCTCTTTATGGGAAAAAGCGGCAGGAGATGGTAAAGAAAGAATGGCTTGATTGGTTTGTAAAAATCAGAAAGGACCCTCCGTTTATCCCCTCCTCGGATAAAAGGTGGAAAAACCGCTCGGCATTCGGGACATACGGGGGCATGCTCGGCTTTCCCGTAGGGACGTATACCCTTATTTATACTTTAAATAAATTTATCTCCACGGGAGTTTTTTCGCTTACTGCCTGGCAGGCGGTCGGCATATTTGCTTTCTGCCTGGGTTTATTCACGATAGGCTATTCCTGGTATTTAAATCTGCCGTGGTGGAATAATGAATTCAACAGGACGATGAAAAAAAAGATAGTTATTTTCAAACAAGGGCTGGAGTATTCACCCGGCGTAAAAGCGGTAGAAGATAACACGCAAAATGGCCTTGTTTTGGGATACAAAAAAACTATTTCTGTGTTGGATAAACCCTGGCCGAAAGTAATCGTCGTGGCCGCGGTGGACAGGAATTCCGATGAGCAGATGCTGGGAGAGATCAAACAGCAGCTTGAAGATCTGCTTAACGGCAAAGCGCTGATAGTATTTGTATCCGCTGACGGAAGCTTGAGAAAATTATCCGAAGCTTATGAGTATCTTTACTTTTCTGAAGAATTTAAGCAAATAAAAGATAATGATCCGGTTTTAGAGGGAGTAAATACCACGGACATAAAAAAAGTTATACTCCTCATGAAAACTTCACAGCCGGATTTTAAAGAGAAACTCAAAAATATTGTTTTGCCTTCCGGAACGGGGATAAATCCCCGCGTAAGCGCCATCGGGTATAGCTTATTAAGAGGGATTGAAGACCTGGGATCAGACAATTCAGGTAAACTGGATAGGATGGCTGTCAGGTTTACGGATGGCTTATCCATGGGATATTTTACGGCCGCGAAAGAACCTGGCATGTTTTTAGAAGTGGCCCAGAGGGAAATTGGAGAGGTATTAACGAGAAGGTTAGCGGTATTAGTCCCCTCCCAAAATAACGGTAACGGCAGCAGAAATAATAAGATCGAGGCAATACTGGAAACCTCTGACGAGGGTTTCTTACGGAATAAATTAAGCGAGAAACCATTCTATGATTCAGTAGAATGGAAAAAATTGGAACAGGGGGATTTGAGCTCCCAGGAGGTGCTGGCTTTAGTAGGAGGATTCACTCTTAACCTTGAGCCGGACAAATCAATTAGGTTAGCCGATTTCATGGCTAATGACTTAAGGAAGTTCATCAACAATCCCGAATATGGAAGTTTTGAGTTTCGGGTAGCGCCTCATTTTCTCGCGGTAGCATCAAGGATCATTTCAGGAGACCAGTTGTCTAGCTATGCCGCGGGAGCTGCAGGCGGAGAAGAAAAGCTTATGAATGAGAAGACCGCCAATGAGGCAATTTATAAACTCCTTAGGCTATATTATAATAATCGGGAAAAAGTGCGCTCTTGCATAGGACATATCGGTTATTCTTCATCAGATCATGATAAAGCGTTTTACATGTCTTTGGGTGATACCGGGCGGCTGGGCGCGCAGCCTGATGCAGAGATGCCGGCTGTATCCTCGTCTTTGTCTACCGAAGATAATAATATGCCTGGCGGCATTGATTTGCGCCGGATAAACAGCGTCAGGGACGCACCGTCCAAAATGGCGGAAGTTGCCGTGCTATCCGGTGAGGCGGTTATCCCCGATGATGAAGAGCTTAATCAAGTCCAAAGGCTTATCAACGCGGGCATTACCCCATCATATGAGCGGATACGCGAATATATAGGGCATTGCGGTAAAAATATAAATAGCCGGTTAAACCGGATATTCTCTTGTGTTTCGGGAATTTTCAGGCTGGAGGAGGAAAACGGGGTTTCTACGGATAAAGAGTTTATAAATCTGCTGGCCTCATTGGAATCGGGCGGAGGAAGCACTCAATGAGATCATCGCTTTTAGGTTTGGGAGTATTATTCTCCCTGTTAATTATGTTTTTCCCGGATATCAGTTCTGCCGACACGGTTGTTCTTAAATCCGGCAAAATCATAGAGGGCAAGATCACCGAGAAAACAAATGAATATATAAAAATAGATGCCGCGGGTATGCCTCTCTATTACGAGCATAAATACATCCAAGAGACCAAAGAAGACAGCCCTTCCTCGGTTCCTGAAAAAGAAGCGCCTGCGGCAGAGGAGACGCAGGATTATTTTAAAAGAGGGTTGGCATTGGCCAAAGATGCCGAATTCACGAAAGCCGAAAATGAGCTGAAAAGAGGTTTGGCATTGGATCCGGCGGATAAGAACATCTCTGCAGCCCTATCCCTGATTGAAGACGTCCATAAAGGTATTGCGCCTCAGGAGTACGCGGTTAACCTGTTTAATGGCTACTACTGCTTATTCAATGAGCAATACCGCCAGGCAACAGGCTATTTCCAGAAGGCGCTTCAGTCGAACATCTATGACGCGGATATTTACTATAACCTGGCGTCGGCGTATTATTCTTTAAAAGAGTATGCCCTGGCGATAGGATGCCTAGATAAAGCCCTGAAATTAAGGCCGGAAGACGCCGAAGCCTGCAGCCTTTTGGCAAGCGCCTATTATATGGCGGGAGAACCTTCCAAGGCGAAGGCGTATTCTTTGATCAGCCAAAAACTTTCCGGAGAGTCATCCCCCAGCCCCTGATTTTCCTCTATTTGCCGTAATCCCGCTTTAATTTCCTTTTATTTTAAACCGAAATATAATATAATAGGCTCTGTTTCAAATAAAAGAAAACGTACCGTTGAAAAGAGCGCTATTAAGGGGAGGGTGTCATGCTCAAAAGATTATGCTTTGTTTTAGCCGCGGCCTTATGTTTAAGCCCAGCGTTTGCCGGAACCGATAAGAATTCCATCCAGATGAAGGGCTCGGACACCATGGTTAACCTGGCTCAAAGCTGGGCGGAAAAATATATGGAAAAGAATCCGGGAGCCTTTATCGCGGTAACCGGCGGCGGATCAGGAACCGGGTTATCCAGCTTGATCAGCGGGAGCTGCGATATTGCCGCCAGCTCAAGGAACATCAAGGATAAAGAGATCTCCCTGGCAAAACAGAAGGGGATCAACCCTTATGAAATAAAAGTAGCCCTTGACGGCCTGGCAGTGGTGGTTAACCCGCAGAACCCGGTAAGCTCGCTTACCCTTGATCAGATGGCAGGGATATTCACCGGTAAGATCTCCAATTGGAAGGAGGTCGGGGGCAAGGACCAGAAGATAGTCATTCTCTCGCGCGAGGTTAATTCCGGGACGCATGTCTATTTTAAGGAGCATGTTTTAAGGAAGAATAACCCTGACAGCCGGGAGGAATTTGCCCCGCAGGCACTGCTTTTGTCTTCTTCGCAGGCGATCGCGGATGAAGTCGCGGGTAACCCTTCGGCAATAGGTTATTATGGTATGGGTTATATATCCAATAAGCAAAAAGCCATTGCCGTGGCCAAAGACGCTCAATCCGAATATATAAGCCCGACCATAGATAATGTTTTAAGCGGAAAATACCCTATATCCAGGCCGCTCTTCCTCTATACCAATGGAGAGCCCCAGGGACTGGTTAAGAAATTCGTAGATTATGCCCTGTCCAAGGAAGGCCAGGATGTCGTAGTTAAAACTGATTTCGTGCCGGTAAGAAAATAGGTAACTAAAGGCGGATGAGGAAGCTTAAGGAATTTTTCGTAGAGAGGTTGATCCTAATTTGCGGATTGGCCTCCATATTTTTCGTAGTTTTGATTTTCCTGTTCCTGCTCAAAGAGGGGCTGGCGGTATTTAAAAACGTCAGCCCTTTTAATTTTATTTTTGGCAAGAGTTGGTATCCTATTTCGGAACCTCCGCAATTAGGTATATTGCCGTTGATATTCGGCTCGCTGCTGGTAACCCTGGGCGCGGCGATAATTTCCATACCTATAGGTGTTGCCTGCGCGGTGTATATCGCCGAGATCGCGCCCTTAAAGATCAAAGAGATCCTCAAAGCCGGGATAGAATTGCTGGCTGCCATTCCCAGCGTAGTCCTCGGGTTTATCGGCATGGTAACTTTAGTGCCCTGGGTGAAAACCACCTTTCATTTGCCCACAGGCCTGACCGCCTTATCAGGCTCAATAATCCTGGCTTTTATGGCTATGCCCACGATCGTCTCTATCGCCGAAGACGCGCTTTATTCCGTGCCAAAAAGTTATAAAGAGGGAGCATTTGCGTTAGGGGCCACGCACTGGCAGACTATTTACCGGGTCCTGCTTCCGGCTGCCTCTTCAGGGATAGTTGCCGCCGTAATGCTGGGCATAGGCAGGGTGATCGGGGAGACCATGGCAGTGATGATGATCACCGGTAATGCCGCGGTCATCCCGCATAGCATCCTTGTGCCGGTGCGCACTTTGACCGCGACTATTGCCGCTGAAATGGGTGAGGCTGTTGTCGGCAGCGAACATTATTTTGCTTTGTTTGCCATCGGTATAGTTTTGTTCATCATGAGCTTCATTATCAATGTTACCGCGGACCTGTTTTTGCATAAGAGGCGTTAATGCGTAATACACAAAGGTCGCAAAAAATCGCGTTTTTTTTCCTGTTCCTGGCTACGCTTTTGATCGTTGTGCCTGTCGGCTTGATCGTAGTGATCATCATTCAGAAAGGCCTGCCCGCGATCAACTGGCAATTCTTATCGGATATCCCGCGCCAGGGAATGCGCGCCGGAGGTATTTTCCCGGCGATCGTCGGGACCTTCTATCTTGTCCTGGGGGCGATAATTTTTGCTTTACCCATAGGGTTACTGGCGGCGATTTATTTAAGCGAATACGCCAAGGATAATATACTTAACCGGATAATCAAACTGGCGATCGTCAATCTTTCCGGAGTGCCTTCCGTAGTCTACGGTTTGTTCGGTTTAGCGCTTTTTGTCGTTTTCTTAAAGTTTGGGGCATCTATCTTGTCCGGTTCGCTTACGTTGGGGATAATGATCCTGCCGATAATCATCACCACATCGCGCGAGGCATTAGAGAGCGTGCCGCAGTCCTTCCGCGAGGTCAGTTTGTCGCTGGGGGCAAGCAAATGGCAGACCATAAGGCATATAGTTTTGCCTAATGCTATCCCCGGGGTCCTGACCGGCACGATCCTGGGGCTGGGCAGGGCGGCAGGGGAAACAGCGCCCATACTTTTTACCGTCGCGGCTTTTTACCTGCCGCAGCTTCCCAAATCAATTTTTGACCAGGCCATGGCGCTTCCTTATCACTTATACGTGATCTCCACCCAGGTGCCCAATGTGGATGAGAAAATACGCTATGGCACCGCGCTGGTTTTATTATCCCTGGTTTTATTCATGAATTTAGTCGCGATAATCATCCGCTATAATTTCAGGAAGAAGAAAAAATGGTAAAGTTTAACGTTAAAAATCTTAATATCTGGTTCGGCCAGATCCACGCTTTAAAAGGGGTGAATATTGAGATAGAGGCCAATGAAATATTAAGCGTGATCGGCCCATCCAACAGCGGCAAGACTAGTTTTCTGCGTATGCTTAACCGTTTGAATGAACTGCACGCGAACTTTAAAATGAGCGGGTGGATGGAATTTGATGGACAGGACATAAGGAGGATCGATATCGAGGGCTTGCGCAAAAGGGTGGGTATGGTCTTTGCCTTGCCGCTGCCGCTGCCTTTGTCTATCTTTGAGAACGTGGCTTATGGTGTCAGGATGCACGGGGAAAGGAACCGCGGCAGGATAGCCGAGATCGCCGAAGGAGCGCTTAAGCAGGCGTATCTTTGGGATGAGGTCAAGGACAGGCTTGGCGTTTCGGCGTTTAAGCTATCCGGAGGCCAGCAGCAGCGCCTTTGTATTGCCAGGACCCTGGCCGTCAGCCCGGAGGTAATTTTGTTTGATGAGCCTTGTTCAGGGCTTGATCCGATCTCAACTGCCAAAGTTGAAGAGGCGATGCTCAAATTAAAAAAAGATTACACCATAGTTTTGGTAACCAATAACGTAAAGCAGGCAGCCAGGGTCGGGGACCGCACGGCTTTTTTCTTATCGGGTGAGCTTGTGGAACTGGACAGGACAGAAAAGATCTTTACCGCGCCGGCGGATAAGCGCACCGACGGCTATATCAGAGGGGAATTCGGATAATGGCGGACATCAAGGTAAATAATTTGAATTTGTGGTATGCTGATTTTCAGGCGCTTATCGGCATAAACGCTCATTTCGCGGAGAAGCGGATCACCGCCATGATCGGCCCTTCGGGATGCGGCAAGTCCACATTACTGCGGGTTTTTAATCGCATGAATGATCTTATCGAGGGGGTACGCGTAGAAGGAGAGGTGATTATTGACGCGGAAAATATCATTTCCGAGAAAACGGATTTAGTCAGCTTGCGCAAGAAGGTAGGCATGGTTTTCCAGCGGCCCAACCCATTCCCCTTGTCCATCTATGAAAATATAGTTTTCGGCCAAAGGGTGCATACGGAAGGTTTAACCAGAGGCAAACTTGATGAAGTGGTTGAGGATAGCTTAAAATCCGTGCTTTTATGGGATGAGTTGAAGGGCAAGCTCAACAGATCCGCGCTGTCATTGTCCCTGGAGCAGAAGCAGCGCCTTTGTATTGCCAGGCTTATCGCGGTCAGGCCCGAGGTCCTGCTTATGGATGAGCCATGCTCCACGCTTGACCCGCAGGCAACCAGCCGCATCGAGGAACTAATGCGTGAATTAAAGCATAACTATACCATAATAATAGTTACCCATAATATGCAGCAGGCAGCGCGCGTCTCGGATGAAGCGGGATTTATGCTTTTGGGTGAGTTGGTTGAGTTCGG
>SCRK01000044.1 GCA_004298075.1 bacterium
ATGAAATAAGGGTAATCCAGGAACAGTTTTTCCATCAATGTGCCGCGCATGGGGCCGGAAATACCTCTTTTGGAAGCCGAAACAAAATCAATGATCTCTTTTACGTATTTTGAATCTATTTCTTTTAATCTATCAAGCGCGCCTTTTACGGTCAGCTTGCTTGCGTAAAGCAGCTTAAAGGCCTTTTTTACTTTTATGATTTCTTCGTTGCTAAAGCCCGCCCTCTTTAATCCTACTAAATTAATGCTCCGAACTGTCGAATCCCCCACAACCATCATAAATGGAGGAATATCCTGGTTTACGCGGGAGAGCCCCCCGATCATCGCCAGCCTGCCTATCCTGACAAATTGATGAACGACCACGTTGCCGGAAATAAAAGCCTTATCCTGGATCTCTACGTGCCCGGCCACAAGCGTTCCATTGCAAATAACTACATTATTCCCTAAGCTGCAATCATGGGCGACATGCGAAAAGGCCATAAGAAAATTATTGTCACCTATAACGGTTTCTTTTTCCGGAGAACTTGAAGAATTGACCGTAACGTACTCCCGGATAATATTGTTTTTACCGATTGTGATCCTGCCGTTATTTTCTTTAACTCCCAGCATCTGGGCGCCTCCGCCGATCACAGCACCGGAGCCGATATAAGTGTTGTCTCCTATTTCTGTATTGCCTTTTATATGCACGTAGGGAGAAATAACTATACCATCTCCGAGCCTGGCCCCTTTTTCTATTACGGCATAGGCTCCGATATCCGGATTTTCTCCTATAACCGCTTGCTTATCAATTACCGCTGATGGATGGATCATGATTTTATCTCCCGGAGCAACGCCAGGTTAGTCTGCATCCGGCGGGCCCAGAAATTAAAAGCATCCTGCACATCGCCCCAGCGGGTGGGCTTGCCGGCTAGCGATTTCGTGCCGGCGCGCCGGTCGATCACCGCGGCAATACGCTGGCCGCTAACGCTATCCAACAGCTCTCCTTCCACGCTTACAATGCCGACGCCGCTATGCGTACCGGTAGTGATCCGTTTGGCGTAACTGATACCCAATCCGATGGGTGTAACGGTAGAGACCAGATCCTTAACAGGGCTATTTGCCCGGGCCTCAGTTATGGCGCAGCGGACCCGCATCACATCAGGGCCTGGTTCAGTGACGAGGGCATAATCTTTCGCCAGCGCGTCACGCAAGGCAACGTAAAGATAATCCACTAACAACTGTTGGTCTTCCCGGGACAGCTCACTCAAGGTAGAGCTGCTGCTTTCAGCAGCCCAGATTTGCACAGGATCGAGTATAACCTTCTGGTATTTGCTTAAATTTACGCTGGGGTCCCGGTATGTAAACTCAGCCTGGCCAGGCTTTCCGGGATGCAATTTAGAATAATCACCGAGGAATCCCGACATCCTGACATTCGGCACCTGCTCAGTTGTTGCGCAGGAGGAGATGGCCAGGGCCACGGCACCTATGCTAATTGCACGCACGATTCGTTTGATAGATATTTTCATAATTTTCCTCCTTTGGCGAAAAATTTATGGTCCCTCTATTTAATACTTCGACCGTTTAACAAAATATTGAATAATCATCACTACAACGGCAACAATCACAGTAATAATCCAAAAAACTTGGCTATCCGATAGCCCAAATACATTTAAATTAAGAGGAAAACCTCTCTGTACTTATAAAAATAATTATAGGCTTGATACCTTAATATATCAAGGATATTCTGGTTTTGAAAGGCTATTTCCTCGCGCAATTTTTCAGTTTTATCCGGTTATTTCTGGTCTGAAATAACATAACTGTTTGACACATAAATAGATGTAAAATGTCCACCTAAAGAGGTGGACATTTGAAAAATTATAGACGAGTTTTAACCGCTGATCGAGCAGGTGCCGCCCCCTAACTTTGTTTTATATAGTTTCTTATTGTAAGGAAGCTTCATCAATAACATGCCCATAAGGCAATTATCGCTAAGGCCGGAGTAAATCAGGCCAGAGCTTATAAATACCGAAATCAAAATAAACGCCCAATGCACAAACCATGACAAAAGTATCCCCAATAACACCAAGCTACCGGCAATAAGCCGGACCTGGCGTTCTAATGATATGCCGCCTTCGCCTTTGATGACGGGCAGTCTTTCTTTTTGCCAGCGAGTCATCCCACCCTGCATTACCTTAACTCCATGGATACCTGATTGTATTAACATATCCGCAGCCATAGGAGAGCGGTTACCGGTACGACAGAGGGTGATATAACTTTGCCTAGATTGGCTTAGATCATTAATTTTAGCGGAAAGCATATCTATGGGCACATTGATTGAATCTTTGATATGTACCTGGCTGAATTCTAAACTTGAGCGCACATCCAAGAACTTAACCAGGGGATTTTTTTCTACAATCCCCTGGGCATCTCTGGGCGCGATCATCTCTAATGCCGCGGCTTCGCCTTTCTGGTTTACGCGCACGATATTTTCAATATTAAAAGGCCTGGGGATAATTTTTGCGCGCATATCCCTGGTGAACGCCTCTTTATCTGTTTGCCTTAAGAAAGGATTCTCTTGTTTTTCCTTCTCGAGCGTTGATGAGCGTTTTTCATGGTAGTCATGGCCCGGAAAGACTAAAGTTTCTTCCGGAAGAGCCTTAAGCTTTTGCAGAGTATCAAACATCGATTCGGGAGAACCATTCTGGAAATCCGTTCTGCCGACACTGCCGATTAAGAGGACATCTCCGGTAAATAATCTGTTTTCACCGTATAAACTAATAGCGTCATCCGTATGCCCGGGGGCATATATAACCTTAAAACTACTAGAACCTACAGTAATCTGATCATCATCTTTTAAGCGCTTGTCCGCAACGCTAGAAATTGCTTTTTCATGCATCAATACCTGAGCCCCAAATCTTTTCTTTAATACTGCTGCTAAAGAAAAATGATCGGCATGCGTGTGCGTATCCACAATAAACTTAAGCCTAAGTTTATTTTTCTTCAGATATTCGCTGTATTCAGATAGTAAGCTGATATGGGGATCGATCACTAATGCCTCTTCTTTTGAACTTAAAATATACGAATAACAGCTTCCGGCAAAGAATTGTTTAAACATAATCTCACTCCTCCATAAAAAATTTCTTCCGTTGAAACATCTATAATGCACCGCGCCCTGGGGGGCGCTTCCGCATTGAGCGGGCAATGGCGCTCGCTGGGCCGCTCGCTTCGTGGTAATGCAGTGCGTGTGCGGCGCAGCTGTGGCTTGCGCCGGGTGGGGGCGGCGCA
>SCRK01000045.1 GCA_004298075.1 bacterium
GAATCAGCTAAAGAGGTCCAGCAGGATAAGATCTATCAGTTAAAGGAGGCCATTGCCGTATTGAAGAAGCTTCCTAAGCCGAAATTTGACGGTTCCGTTGACCTGCATTTTAATTTAGGGGTGGATACCAAGAAGAGCGACCAGATGATCCGCGGTACCGTCGTGCTTCCACATGGGACCGGCAAGAAGGTGCGCATCGCGGTATTCTGCAAAGGTGAACATGAGCGCATGGCCCGTGAAGCAAAAGCCGATTATGTGGGGGGCATAGAGCTCATTGATAAAGTTGCCGCGGGTTTTCTTGATTTTGACTGCGCCGTGGCTACTCCCGAGATGATGAAGGATTTAAGCAAGCTGGGCAAGGTATTGGGACCGCGGGGACTTATGCCCAGCCCCAAGACCGGCACAGTGACCACCGATATTACTAAGGCGATCGAAGACGTCAGAAAAGGTAAAGTGGAATTTCGCGTGGACAAACAAGGCGGAATGCATTTAGCCGTTGGGAAGATATCTTTTAGCGAAGATCAGCTTAATGATAATGCCTCTAAAGTTATCGAGGCGGTCAATGAAGCCAGGCCCGCTTCGGTAAAGGGCAAATTTTTGAAGAGTTTAAGCATAGCTGCTTCCATGAACCCGGGATTAAGGCTCGTTTGTTAATACTATGAAAAAAATAGGATTGTTGGTCAAGGAAACATCGGAGAACCGGATAAAGGATAGTTTTAAATCTTCCAAGGGGTTGATCATTGTAAAATACTCCGGCGTCTCCAGCCCCGATATGAGCTCTTTGCGCAAGACCCTTAAAGGCACGGGGGCCAGCCTTTTTGTGGTCAAGAACACCGTGGCCAGAAGAGCGATGAAGGAGTTGGGCCTTAATGACCTGATCCCGAATGTCCAGAGCCCCTGCGGCATGATATTTTTTAAAGATGAACCGGTAGATACCTCCAGGATTTTATGCGCCTTCCGTAAAGATCACGATAAGCTTATCCTGGAAGGCGGATACCTGGTTGACAGGCTCTTATCGCAGAAGGATATTGAAGCGATGAGCAAGCTTCCTTCCAAGGATATACTCCGGGCCCAGGTAGTGATGAGCTTAAATTCCCCGATAACCAAATTCGTTATCGTTTTAAATCAGACATTAAAGAAATTCGTTTACTGTCTGGATCAAATAAAAGCGAGCAAAGAGAAACCAACAAATTAAAGGAGGGGGTATCATGGCAACTGCGAAATTAGAAGAGATGATCAAATCGATAGAGACGATGAGCGTTCTTGAGCTCTCTGATCTAGTCAAGGCTTTGGAGGAAAAATTCGGCGTAAGCGCGAATATGCCGATGATGGCTGCTGCCCCTGCGGGAGCTGCTGCCGGTGCCGCGCCTGCTGCCGAAGAAAAGAGCACATTTAACGTAGTGCTGGCTAGCTGCGGTGCCAATAAGATCGCGGTGATCAAAGAGGTGCGCACTATCACTAACCTGGGCTTGAAAGAAGCCAAGGATTTAGTGGATGCCGCTCCCAAAACGATCAAAGAAAGCGCGACCAAAGAGGAAGCTGCCGAGATTAAAAAGAAGCTGGAAGCTGCCGGAGCCACCGTAGAATTAAAGTAAGTCTAAGTAAGTCTGCATAAGTTTACTTAGTTTTAGGTAAGTAAATTTAACATATTTCAGGTAATTAAGAGTAAATTAAAGTAAGTTTAAGTAAGTTAACTAAGGCTAATCTCAAAATTATGATAAAGAGAAAAAGTTTTGCCAAGTTAAAAGAGGTTTACGATTTACCAAATTTGTTGGATGTTCAGCTGGAGACCTATCGTGAATTTTTGCAGATAGATGTTCCTGCCGGCGAAAGAAAGAACCAGGGCTTACAAGAGGTTTTCGGGGAGATCTTCCCCATAGAGAGCCCGGACCGCCTGATCAAGTTGGAATTTATCAGCTATTCTTTGGGTAAGCCCAAATACACGATGGCTGAATCCAAGAATCGTTCTTTAAGCTTTGCCGCTCCGCTAAAAGTAAAATTCCGTTTAACCACTCCCCGCGAGACTAAAGAGCAGGATGCCTATTTCGGCGAGATCCCTTTAATGACCGAGACCGGGACATTCATCATTAACGGGGATGAGCGCGTAGTGGTCAGCCAGTTACAGCGTTCACCGGGGGTTTCCTTTGAAGAGGAGCTGCACCCTACCGGAAAAAAGATCTTTTACGGAAGGGTTATCCCTTACCGCGGCGCCTGGCTTGAATTCAAATACGACCTTACCGAAACGATCACCGCCTACGTTGACCGCCGCAGGAATTTCCCCGCGACGCAGATCTTAAGGATCCTTGGGTTTTCCGAGGACAGCGCTATCTTTGCCGCTTTCGGCAAGGAGTATCCTGAGATCATCAATACCCTGAAAAAAGATTACACTAAAAATAAAGAAGAGGCGTATCTTGATTTCTACCGCAAGATGCGTCCGACCGAACCGGTCACCAAAGAGGCTGCTGAAGCCTTATTTTACAGGCTATTCTTCGACCCGGCACGTTATGATTTAGAGCGCGCGGGCCGTTTTATATTGAACCGCAAATTAGGCATGGATGTATCCCTGGAAAAAAGGATACTTGATTCCGACACCGTAATTAAGGTAATTGAATACCTGATCAAATTAAACAGCGGGGCCGGTAAAATAGATGATATTGACCATTTAGGCAACCGCCGCGTGAAAAGCGTCGGAGAGTTGGTGCAGAATCAGGTGCGCATAGGGTTATCCCGTATGGAGCGTTCCATAAGGGAGAGGTTAAGTATCTTAGGCGAGTTCGATAATCTCAACGTGCACTACCTGGTTAACTCCAAACTTTTAAGCAACCAGATCCGCGATTTCTTCGGCCGCAGCCAATTGTCCCAGTTCATGGACCAGATCAATCCTTTGGCTGAGATGACCCATAAGAGAAGGCTTAGCGCTTTAGGCCCCGGAGGTCTGTCCCGCGAGAGGGCAGGTTTTGAAGTAAGGGATATCCATCCTTCGCATTACGGCCGCGTCTGTCCCATTGAAACCCCCGAAGGCCCGAATATCGGGCTGATCGCTTCTTTAAGTTGTTTCGCGCGCATAAACGGCTTAGGCCTGATCGAGACCCCTTACCGCAAGGTAGAGGACGGCCGCGTAACCAAGAAGATCGATTACCTGACCGCGGATATTGAAGAAGATAAGACTATCGCCCAGGCGGATGTCCCGCTAGACAGCGAAGGCCGTTTCGTGGATAAATTTGTTACCTGCCGTTATAAAGATGATTTCCCGAAGGTGCCGGCAAAGGAAGTGCAGTATATGGATGTCTCTGCCAAGCAGCTGGTTTCCGTTGCCGCCTCCATGATACCTTTCCTGGAGCATGATGACGCCAACCGCGCTTTGATGGGTTCAAATATGCAAAGACAGGCTGTGCCGCTTATGATCACCGAGCCTCCTTTAGTGGGCACTGAAATGGAAGCCAAGGTAGCCCAGGATTCGGGTACAGTGGTTATTGCCCGCGACACCGGTAAAGTAACCAGCGTGGATGCTTCATCGATCACCGTGGGAAAAAATATTTATCACTTAAAGAAATTCCTGCGCACCAATGCCGATACATCTTTGAACCAGAGGCCTCTGGTGGGATTAGGTGACCGCGTAGAGCAGGGCCAGGCGATCGCTGATGGGATCGCGACGAAAGAAGGCGAGCTGGCCCTAGGCAAGAATGTGCTGGTAGCCTTTATGCCGTGGAGAGGATATAATTTTGAGGACGCTATCTTGATCAGCGAAAGATTGATCAAAAAGGACACCTTTACCTCTATCCATATTGAAGAGTTTGAGATCGAAGCCGCCGAAACCAGGCTGGGCAATGAAGAGATCACCCGCGATATC
>SCRK01000004.1 GCA_004298075.1 bacterium
GGCTTGGTGGGGTCTTTTTTCTTTAAGTTATAGGTAAGCGCTACCTTCATCTAAATCAACCCATGCCTTTTTAAGGCGCTCTTTAATATCTTGCCGATCATATCTTCGTAAGTGATCCCGATATTCTTGGCTATGAGCATGAAAACATCTTCGGTGGAGAGGGAGGGGAGAGGATTGATCTCCAAAACATAAGGGGCGCCCTCATTATCTACCCTGAAATCCACCCTGCCAAAATCCCGGCAATCCACGCTGCGGTAAACCTTTAACGCCAGATCATCCAGCTTCTTTTTTAACTCTTGGGATATTTTTGCCGGGCAGACATACTCTAACCTGTCGGAGGTGATCCGGGCAAAGGTATAAAATTTATCGTTCAGTTTGAGTTTACCGTCGATCTTTATCTGCACCACGGGCATAACTTCAGGCTCGTCGTTACCCACGATAGCCACGGTAAATTCCTGTCCGGAGATAAACTCTTCGATCAATGCCGGCTGCTTATAAGTTTTGGTGATATATTCAACCTGTCCTTTGAGCCCCTCCATATCCTCAACGCGGGAATTCTCGCTTAAGCCTTTGGAAGAACCTTCAAAACGCGGCTTGACGATCAGGGGAAATTTACAGTGGTCGATATTAAGCAGGGCCTCCGGGGAGCTGACCTCAAAAAATCTCGGGGTAGGGATATTTTCGGCAATGAATATCTTCTTGGCCATTACCTTATCCAGGGTAAGTCCCAGGGTAAGGGCATCGGCCCCCACGAAAGGGACGCCGGCCATCTCAAGCAGGATTGGGACCTGGGATTCGCGGTTTCTTCCGGTGAGCCCCTCGGAAATATTAAAAACGATGTCCACTCCGAGGTTATCGATTTTTTCCAGGAGGTTTGCGGCATTGCCGATCTTTTTCACTTTAAAGCCGTTTGCGGCAATGGCCTTGGCGATCACATCGATAGTGGAGGGATGGTCGAATTCCGCGTTGGCATCAAGCGGGTCGCCTGCCTTGAATTTATAATCGGTTTTTAAATCGTATGTTAATCCTACGGTTTTCATAACACCCAATTTAAGCGGAAAAATCGGTGTGCCGCTTTCTGCGGCAAAAAAATAAGGGCCCGGTTTTGCTGCTTCGCTTCGAGCCCTTCATGATCTATCCAATTTTTTCCAACTTAGTTTATCCAACCTCCCATAATTTTTGCACAAAATATTGTATCTACGTTATTTTTTATCACAATATGTTGGCATTGTCAAGGGAATTTTGATTTCGGGGGAAAACGGATTTCCTGATTTGTCGACGGGGGAATAAAAAATTACCAGCTTCACCTAAAGAAACTCCCTGCGGCTAAAAAATATCTTCAGAATCTTCCTGCGAAAGAGCAAAATATAGGCCCAGGCGCATAGGTCATGGAGCATAACCGGCAAAAGATGCGCGAACAAACCGAAAAAATCTTCATTCTTCAGTATAGCAAGATACCGGTTCTTGATCAACTCGCTATGCAACCGGTCATTCAGATACCTGCGGGCAACGGGTTTGCCTAGACCGGAATCAGGCCGCCATGACCCGCCGCGCACATGAAATGCCTTTGCCTGCGGCACATAATAAGCCTGCCATCCGCGCCGGTTAGCCCTCCAGGAGATATCCATGTCTTCGTAAAACATGCGAAAACGGGGATCAAAATAATGCTCGCCCTCCCTGATCTCCTCCAGCATGCTCCTGCGGTAAAAAGCAGCCGATCCGCTTACGCCGAAAATACAACCCGGATTTTCAAACTGCCCGCTGTCCAGCTGGCCATATCCCCTCTCTTTAGCTGTGCGCCAAACGGATAAGAATAACCCCGTGCTGTCCAAGGTTTTTCCGTCCGGCCGCAAGATCTTTCCGCTTACCATTCCTATCGAATCATTGATCAAAAAACCTTTGAGCGCTTCGCTGATGAACTCCTTGTCCAGGGTTAGGTCGTCATTTAAGCAGAGGATAAAATCGCCCCGGCTCAAAGCTATGCCCTTATTCAATGATGGCCCGTAGTATAAATTCCGCGGGCTGGAGTACAATTTTACAAAGGGAAAAGATCCACGGATCGCGGAGGAAAAATCCGGATCAAGGGAATTATCAATTACAATCACCTCCGGATCAGGATAACTCTGCGCTTCTACGGAATCAAGGCAGTCCCGCAAATAATCCTTTGACCCGCTTGTTACAATGACAACGCTGACTGGTTTATTTACATCGCCCTGCACGGCTCCTGCCCCTTACGGCTTATGGCCGTTGTTCAGCCTGGTTATTTCATCGTCTACAAAACTTTTTCCGGAAGAAAGATGTTTTGCTTTTTCTAAACTCTCTAATGCCAAATCATTTTTATTCATTTTTTCATATATCTTAGCGAGAGTAAGGTGGGCCTGCCTGTAGTCCGGATGGGCTAAAACCAGGCCTTCGGCGATCTCCCGCGCCTTGTCCGGCTCACCCGCGCCGTTTAACGCGTAGGCGTAATTATTCAACTGGAGAGGATCCGCGGGCGATCTTTTCAGTTTTTCCCGGCAAAACTTAATTTCCAGCCTGTATTCGGCGAGGGCCCGGACGGCCTGGCCCAAAATAACATAGATATCAGCCAGATCGTTATGCAGATTCGGGTAATTACTTTTTAATGCCCCTACTTTTCCATATTCCTCAAGCGCCTGACTGAACATTTTGTTATCGCGATAAACACTGGCCAGGCTGTATAGATAATCCACATTCTCCGGAGCCAAACTGACTGCCTTCTCTAAATAGGGAAGCGCTTGCGCATAGCGTTCAAGGCGCATCAGTAATAACCCAAGTTCATTTAGGCTGGATGCGTCGCCGTCATTTAAGGAGACTGCCTTTTGCGCGTAAAGAAGGGCATTTTCATTATCTTTTTTATCAAAATAAATCCCGGAAAGCAATTTGTAGGAATGGGTAAACTGCGGATCTACCGCGATGGATTTATTCAGGTTGATTTCCGCGTTATTGTAATCCCGGCTGGAGAGATAATAATAGCCCAATGTATAATACGCCAGTGCGCTACCGGGGCATAAACGGAGGGTATTCTCAAGCAGGAGGATCGCTTCTTTATTCTTTTGCGCCAGGAATAATTCCGTGCTTTTGTCCAGCCCGTCGGCAAAATAGGCATAGCAGCAGCTTTTGAATGACTCTCTTATTTTCTCATCTGAAGGATTCTCCCTCTGCCCCCTAAGTAGAACCCTCAAGGCCTCTTCATAATCTCCATTCTCAGAATAAACCTGGGCCAGGGAATCATAAGCCCTGGCGCAAAGAGGATTGATCGAAAGCACTTTTTTGTATTCCCGGACCGCTGCCTGATAATCTTTGTTCTCCCTGTAAGCATCCGCTAATCCCAGGTGGGCCATCCAGACTTTTGGATCCATCCATATGGACTCCCTATAAAAGGCGGCTGCTTTTTTATAATCCAGGCGCTCAAAATAATAGTTGCCCCGGTTGCAAAAGAATGCCGCCAGCTTTCCCCGGGCCAGGAACGCCAAGGCCGCCAATAAAACTAACAGCAATAGACACTGGATCGCTTTCTTAAACATTGGCTTCTATCTTAACCAGCCTGATGAACATACCTGTGCTGAAAAGAAAAACAGCTATAATGATGCCCGCGGCGGACAGATCGCTTACCCTTGTCAATAGAACACCGCATCCGGCAAAGATGGAAGATAATATATACATCGTCAGTATCGTTTCCACTCTTGAAAAACCCAAAGCGCCGATCTTTAAGGCGATATGATCCTTGCTTTTCTTAAAAGGAGGCATCCTTTTGATCAGCCTGAATATAATAAGCAATATCGTATCCGTGATAGGCAGCCCAAGGATGATCACCGGGCTAAGCAGAGCGAAAACATTTGAGCTGGAAGCATAATGGGTAATTAACGCGATACAGGAAATGAGCATGCCCAAAAAATGGCTGCCTGAATTGCCCAGGTAAGCCCTGGCAGGAGGAAGATTAAAGATCAGGAATCCCGCGCTTGAGGCGCATAGGATCAGGCTGAAGAGCTGCACATTTAAATCTCCGCTTAAAAAACCTATCCACAGGAACGCGCTGCCGACGATAAGCGCGGTTCCGGCGGCCAACCCGTCCATAATATCGAGCAGATTAAAGGCGTTAGTCAGGCCCAAGATCCAGAAAAAAGTAATTGCGGCGTTACCCCAAAATCCGAGATAAACAATATCTGTCCTTATCCCGGATAAGATCAATAAACCGGCGCAAAAGGACTGAACTAGAAACTTCTGCGCCACTGACGATTCTTTTAAATCATCAACTACGCCGAAAAATAACACCAGCAGAGAAGCAACCGTTACTATTAGCACCTTACCCAGGGAAAGACCGAACGCAAAAACAGCCAGAGATGAAGAAAAAACAAAAGCCGTTCCTATCCCCAGGCCTCCTACCAGAGGGATATTGCCGGTTTTAAGTATTTTGTGCCTTAAAAAAAATCTTGCCAGCAAAAATGTGCAAAGCATACTGGAGACCAGGGCGGCGGTAAAGATAACCAGGTATTTAAGCATTTTTCCCGCTCCTCCATAAACTGAAATAGATTTCTTCGGTAGCTTTTAGCATATTATTTAATGAAAACTCCTCAGAACCGATAGTTTCCCTGGATAATCTCGCGAATTCATTTCTCTGCCCGGGATTTTTCAATAATTCGCAAACCCCCTTACGCATGGCTTGTATATCGCCTGCTTTAACCAGATAACCTGTTTTCCCGTTTGTAATGATCTCCCTGATACCGCCGGTATCAGTAGCTACCAGCGGAACCTCCGCGGCCATTGCCTCCAAAGCAGCTATCGGAAGGCCCTCCCATCGCGAGGTAAGCACAAAAACATCCAGGGAGGATAAAACTAAAGGTATGTCATTGCGCCAGCCGGTTAAAATAATCTCTCTTTCCAGCTTAAGTTTTTTTATCAGGGAGCAGACCTTCTTGCGTAATACCCCATCGCCTACAAGGATAAATTTGGTATCGGGAAACTCTTTTTTAATCGCGGCGGCTAATTTTATGAAATCCTGGGGGGCTTTCTGCTGCTTAAGGCAGGCGACCGTGCCCACGATTGGTCCTCTTCCGGGAAGCCCCAGCTTTTCCTTGACGGCGGAAGGCACGCCGCTATTCCTGAACTCCAGGGTATTTACAGCGTATCTTACTAACTCATATTTATCCCGGCTGCCCACTCCCTGGCGCAGTCCTTTGTTCTTATCAGACTGGGAAACCACGACTATTTTGCTGGTAAAAACCGCGCAAACCCTTTCTAAAAACAGATATAAATGATGCGGGATCTTGTGCTGATAATCATGGAAACTCCAGCCATGGACAGTGTGGACAATAATTTTTGCTCCGGCTGCCTTAGCAGCCCACCTGCCTAAAATTCCCGCCTTTGAGCTATGCGTATGCACGATATCTATATTATTATTTTTTATAAAGAAATAAATAAAAAGGAAGGCCCGGAGATCTTTGATCGGGCGGATGGAGCGGTCAAGGAATCTGCAGCGGGTCAGCCTTAAATCAGGGATCTTTTCCGCTTCACTTACCAACAAGCCATGCTCTCCGGTGACAAGATGAAGGCTGAATTTTTCTTTATTTAACCCGCGGATAAGGCTTAAAAGCTGCTTCTGGGCCCCGCCTAATTCCAGCTTGGTAATCACATAAAGGATGTTGATTTTCCGCTCAAGACCCATCATATTATTTATATTATCTCGGGAATAATATCAAGCCCGGCCAGGTCCCTAAGCAGTCCCGGGGCATCCCGAAAAACAAAACCCCTGATCCCCAGGCTGGATGCGCTCGCGATCAAATCCGGCCGGTCGTCGCAATAGAAGATCTCTTCGGCAGATACGCCGAGGCTTGAGATCACTTTCTGATATATCAATTTATCCGGTTTCGCCAGGCCTAATTCATAAGAAAGGAAGAGTTTATGAAAAACATCAAATACCGGGAAGCTTTTCTTCAAATATTCATAGTGGAGGATGTTGATATTTGAAAGCATGGCGGTTTGATAATCCGCCTTTAACTTGTTAAGCAAACTGTAAACTTTGCGGTTCCGGGCGCTTAAAAAAAATATATCGTTCCATATAGGGACAAAGGAATCATAGCTGAGTTTCAGATCAAGCATTTCTTTGACTTTGGAATAAAATTCCCGCGGGGGGATTTTTCCTTCTTCAAAGACCGCGGTAACCTGTGAATCAAAAAAGAGGTTATATATTTCAAGAGGGCTTTTCGCGCAGAAACCCGAGATCCTTTGGGCTGCCCGCCTATGGTCAAAATCAACCAGGACATTACCCAGGTCGCACAAGATCACCTTTATCCGGCTATTACTCATTATCAATTCCCCTTGTCCTGGTTCTTACGGAAAAGGTCCAGGAACCTGTCCTCATACTCCTTATAGATATTCCATTTGTCCAGCTGCGCCTTCAATTCATTGGCTTTGGCGATGTTTGATTTACTCTCCTCAAAAAGCTTCTCGATCTTTTCTTTTACGGATGCGGGCAGCTTGGTAAGCTGGCTTAAGGTTTTTTTGATCAGTTCCACCTCCTCCTCTCCGATCGGCCCGGATTGCCCCGGGGTTCCCAGCTTCAGAAAATCCAGAAGCTTATTGATCTCATTTTCCATGGTAAGCGCCTGCTCTTTTAGCGGCCGCACATCTATCTCTATATTCAATATTCTTCCCAAAGCCTCCAGCACCGCGGCTGAGGCCTTGGGGTTTTCAATCTGAATAGTATAAAGCGGGATATCCCCGAGCAGGCAAAAACCTTTTAATCCGGCTTTCTTGGCCATGTCCAGGAAAAGGCCGTTCATCCCGCTGATCTGGCCGTCCTCTAAAACGCTAAAATCATATTTCTTCAGGTTTTCTTTTATTTTCTGGTCCGTAGCCGCGAACCAGACGCGCGAATCCTGCGTGTGATCGGTTGCCTGCGGCATAGAGGCAAAGCTCACCACCGTCTCTACCTGGAATTTCTTGGCCAGGGCCAGGATCTCCTGGGAATATTTGTCCGCTTTAGAGAGATCAGGCTGGGCATTGCTTAAGAATATGATCAGGTCATTCTTGCCCGCCTTATTCTTCCAGAAATAGAATTTACTCTCCGGCAATTGGGCGCTTTCCAATATCCCGGCGGCAACCAGGCTTCCGGTAAGATAAAAAAACCCCTCCGCCTCAATACTGGCCAGCTCCTCCGCTTTCAGGTATTCCACCAGATAATTTGCCGCTTTAAAAGCCACATCACCCATCCCCGGCCAAGCCACAACCAGATAAGGTTTTTTAAGGCGCACCCTGCGCTTGATCTTTAACGCTTCCATTTTATCTCCTTGGTAAATTAACCTGTTGATGAAAATTTATAATCCTGAAGGAACTTGGCCAGGGCCTTGGCGCCTTTATATAAATTACTGATCCTGGCATATTCATCCGCGACATGCGCGCTACCCTCATTTCCGAAACCAGTCGCGACGGCCGGAATATTCCTGGCTTTAAAAAATGTAATTACGGTGGCCCCCTCCGAGCCGCTGATGGCTGACTTGACCCCGGCGCTATGCATCGCCGAAACTAAATTCTTGACCAGCGGATGTTTAGGGCTGATATAATACGGATCTTGAATACCCTGGATATCGATCTTAAAATTATGAGTGTAGCGGGAAATAGTTCTTTTAAGGTTACGCAAAATCCGCGCGTGGCTTGTCCCGGGAAGGAAACGGAAATCCAGCTCGAATTCACACCAGTCGCTGACCACATTTACCTTATCCCCGCCTTTTATGGTGCCGACATTAAGCGTGGGCTCCCGCAAATACCCGTTCTTTGTATAATTTGTTTTTTGGTCTTTAAGGTCGACGATTATCCTGGCCGCCATATCTATGGCATTAACGCCCAGCCAAGGGTAGGCGCCATGCGCTTTTTTGCCTTTAATGGATACCTTCAGGTGCATCAGCCCTTTCTGCGTGATCACGATCTCGAAATCATCGGCATCCAGGACCACTGCCGCGTCTACTTTTAATATCGAACGCTCCAGCAGAGGTATCAGCCCCAGACTGGAACCACTTTCCTCATCGGCAGTAGCGGCCAAGACCAGGCTATAGTCGAGCTCAACGCCCTCCTCAACCAGGCTGTGGATAGCCTCCATGGCGCTTGCTAGATTTCCCTTGCAATCAGTTGCCCCTAATCCGTATATTTTATCCCCGCGGAT
>SCRK01000005.1 GCA_004298075.1 bacterium
CTCTTAATATAGCCCAACCTTTCCTTCCAACTATTCCATGGATAATCAAAAAGAGATTGATTCATATTTGCTCTTATCGGATTCATTTCCACATATTCTATGCAATCCAGCAGATACCTATTCCTATTTATAACCATACTTTTATATCTTCCTTGCCAAAGGTGACCTACTTTATTGTATTTCTTGTTAAACCACATCGTATAAGTTTGGTTCAATCCTTGCATAATTTTACTCAATATTCCCGATTTCTCAAGCGCTATTATTAAATGGACATGGTTGGGCATTAAGCAATAACCATAAAGCTTAAAACCATATTTTCTTTTGTAATGCCTTAATAGTTCAAAATATTTAACAAAATCCTCATTTTCAATAAATGTGTTTTGTTTTTGGTTCCCCCGCACCATTACGTGGTAGCACGCATTCTCTAAGATTAACCTTGCTTTCCTTGACATATTTTGCCACCTCCGATCTAAGAGCAATAGACGCAAAAAATGTTTAAATCTAACAAAGTTAATCCAAAGATACGTTCTTGTGTATGATGATAAATACGTATATATTAGCTGTGAAATCGCCCATTCTGTCCAGATTGGACGTTAAACATAAATTATTTAATGAAAAATAGAATGAACTATAATAGAGCTTCAGAGAGGGACACTCTTCCGATTGGCTTCAGAAATGTCCCTGCTTTGAATTTGAGAACGTCCCTGATAGTGTCCAAACTGAATTGATATTGACATCTTTCTAATCTTGTAGTATACTTTGATTGCTTAAGAATGTCCAATCTGGAGGAAGCATGGGAGTAATACATAAGTTAAGACCGGAAATAAAACAATCTATTATAGATGAAAAAAAAGCTAATCCTGCGATCAGCTGTAGAAGCTTGAGCTATTTGATCCTGCAAAGATTTAATATAGAAGTATCCAAGTCAAGCATTAATTCAGTGTTCAAAGAAGCTGGTTTGAGCATGCCAGCGGCCAGGGTTTCTAAGCAAGAGGTTATAAAGCCAGAGCCAGCTAAGCCGGAAATCCCCATACCGGAAGTAGTCAAACCGCCGGAGCCTTTGCCGCCCGAGAAGCCGCCCGAAAAACCGCCGGAGGAATTACCAAAAATCCAGCCAATCTCCCAGCCGGAGGTTCAACTTCCGTCGGAGATGCCCTGCACCGGGGCAATTTTACTGAAAGCTGCCGATTTTCTGCTCGGAGGGAGCCAGCGTATTACCGAATTAATCAAGAATAGTCTTAATATTGATAATGAAGAAATAGGGGCTAAAACAGAAGCTCTGATCTATCTTCCTTTCTTTCAAGCGCCCCAAGAGGGACAGGCAGGCGCATTACAAGCATTAATAGGCAGAGGCATCTCTTTTGATGATATTTTATCCTATCATAATGGATTACAATCAGTTACATCATTAGGAACCGGCATTTCTCAGATCATTGGGGATATATCTAAAGAGGCCCGCTGTATAAAAGTTGATTTTTCAACTAAAGACAGTTTGTATATTGACGGCCAGATGTATAGTATTTGGTCTACTCCCCACACCCCATACGATTTCTCCACAACTATATGTAACGCAGATAGTTATATAAATAGATATTTC
>SCRK01000046.1 GCA_004298075.1 bacterium
GTCGGGCCATTCTTCGGGAAGATACCGTAAATTAAATTCCAGAATTTTTCCCAGTCGCTCCTGCTAAAATCCCTGAACGGGTCTCCGATATAAAGCTTCAGTTCGGTCTCCCTCTCAAGGAGGGAAAGGGGCCTATGCCTTTTAAACTCAAAGTTTAGATCGTAAAGAATGTAATTGGCGTATTCCCTGGCCCTATCGTAGTTTACCCCGAGAAAATCCTTTATCCGGGCCTGAAATATGATAATGAGAGACAGGGAAAGAAAACCCGCGACCAGCAGGAATTTTGGCAGGAGCCTTTTAAATGGCATACTTATTTACGGCGTTCAGGTACGCTAATATTGATGCTTCGATGATATCGGTGCTTGAGCCGCCGCCGCTATAGACGGCTCCTTTTATCACCAGCTTAAGGTTAGCGTGGCCCATGGCATCTTTACCGGAGGTAACCGCTTCCAGGCGAAAATCTTCAAGCTTGGCTTTTAATCCCACAACCTTATCTATGGCTTTAAAACAGGCGTCTATGGGGCCGTCCCCCGCTGAAACCCCCTTAACGGGATTCCCTTTCTTGGTTAAGATCACCGTGGCTTCCGGAGCGACCTTCGTGCCGGAATGCGTATAGAAACTTTCCAGTTTCCAGAGCAGGTTCGCCTGGCTTATCTGATCTTCAACTATATACCTTAAGTCATCGTCAAATATTTCTTTCTTCTTATCCGCGACCAGCTTGAATCTTGTAAAGGCTTTATCCAGCTGTTTGTCCGTAAGTTTATAACCTAAAGCGGACAATTTAACTTTAAAAGCATGCCTGCCGGAATGTTTCCCCAGCACAAGCTGGCTGGCGGAAATTCCCACATCATGCGGGTCCATGATCTCATAGGTAAGCCTGTTTTTAAGCATCGCGTCCTGATGAATGCCCGACTCATGCGCAAAGGCATTCTTTCCCACGATAGCTTTATTAGCGGGCACGGCATAATTCGTAAGGCTGCTTACCAGGCGGGAGGTGCGGAACAATTCCCTGGTATTAATACCCGTATAAAGATCCTTAAAAATATCTTTACGGGTTTTAATTACCATGACAATTTCTTCCAAAGAAGCATTCCCCGCGCGCTCGCCGATACCGTTGATCGTGCAATGCGCCTGCCGCGCTCCGGCAAGGATAGCGGAAACCGAATTGGCTACCGCCATGCCCAGATCATCGTGGCAATGCGTGGCAATAACCGCCTTATTGATGTTGGGGACATTCTCCCTTATGTCGGTGATCAGGGAAAAAACCTCCTGCGGATAGCTGTAGCCGACAGTATCGGGGATATTGATCGTCCTGGCGCCTTCTTTTATGGCTGTCTCGATGATCCTGAAAAGAAAAGAGCGCTCTGACCTGGTGGCATCCTCGGGCGAAAACTCTATATCATCACAGAGCCCTCTGGCCAGCTTAGTCGCCTTTTTGGCCAGCTCCAGGATCTCACCCTCGGCTTTTTTGAATTTATACTGAAGATGGATCTTGGAGGTAGCCAAAAAAAGATGTATGCGCGGTTTCTTGGCTGCTTTTAAAGCGTTATGCGCAGCCAGGATGTCCGGCTTAAGGCAGCGGGCCAGTCCGCAGACAGCGCTTTTTTTGATGTTTTTTGAGATATCCGCTACTGCCTTGAAATCCCCGGGGCTGGAAACAGGAAAACCCGCCTCGATTATATCCACCCCCAATTTCTCCAGCTGTAAAGCAATTTCGAGTTTTTGCTGGGGGTTCAATGAGGCGCCCGGCGCTTGCTCCCCATCCCTTAATGTCGTATCAAATATAATTATCTTTTCCATTATTTCTTCATCCAAGGCATCATCTCGCGCAGCTCCTTACCGACCTTTTCAATTAGATGCCCGTCACCGGCCTTCATCAGGCTGTCAAAATTCTTGCGGCCGGTCTCATTCTCCTTGATCCACTCCCGGGCGAACTTTCCGGATTTGATCTCCTTAAGTATCTTTTTCATTTCCTTGCGTGTCCTCTGGGTGATAATCCTCGGGCCGCGGGTAAGGTCGCCGTAACAGGCGGTATTCGATACTCCCCTGCGCATACCGCTGATGCCTCTCTCCTGGATCAGATCGGTGATCAGTTTTAATTCGTGCAAGACTTCAAAATAAGCGATCTCCGGCTGGTAGCCTGCCTCGATCAGCGTGTCAAAACCCGCCTTGATCAATTCGCTTACTCCGCCGCAAAGCACTGCCTGTTCACCGAAGAGATCGGTCTCCGTCTCCTCATCAAAGGTCGTCTCGATGACCCCGGCGGTAGTTGCCTTCAGGGCCTTGGCATAAGCTAAAGCGATTTTTAGAGCATTCCCGCTGGCATCCTGGTAAACGGCGACCAAAGAAGGCACGCCTTTACCCTCTTCATACATTTTTCTTACCAACGCGCCTGGGCCTTTAGGAGCGACCATAAACACATCCACATTTTTCGGCGGCTTGATCTGTTTAAAACGGATATTGAACCCGTGCGAGAAACAAAGCGCCTTGCCTTTTTTCAAATTCGGCTTGATCGATTCTTTATAAACCTTGGCTTGCAGGTGGTCCTGGGTAAGTATTTGGATTATATCCGCTGCCTTTGCCGCTTCCGCCGCGCTTACCGGAGTAAAACCATCCTTCTTCGCCTGCTCGTAGTTGGGGGTCCCTTCCATCTCCGAGACGATCACCCGGCATCCGGAATCCCTAAGGCATAATGACTGCCCGCGGCCCTGTATGCCGTATCCGATGATCGCGATCGATTTGTCCTTCAAAATATTCAAGTCCGCGTCCTTATCATAGTAAATCTTTGCCATGTTCCCTCCAGTTTAATTACTTATCGCCAGCTTCCCTGTCCTGACTAATTCCTTTATCCCGAATTTGCTCAATTCCTCAAGCAAAAGCTTTATCTGCTGGGCATCCCCTACCGCCTCGATGATCGCGGTATTCTCTTTATGGTGGATGATTTTTCCGACAAATTTGTCAAAGACCGCCTCAAGTTTATCTTTGTCCTTTGCGGCGTAATTCACTTTTGCCAGGACCAGTTCGCGGTCAATATGCTCCCGCTTGGTAAAGTCGGTCACGGTAATGACATCAATAAGCTTATTGAGCTGCTTTTTTATCTGCTCCAGGACATCCTCATCTTTTACCTCTACCACCATGGTCATATAGGAAATGCTCGGATCCATTGTCTCGCTGACCGCCAAAGAAGCGATATTATACCCGCGGGCGCTGAATAACCCGGCAATGCGCGCCAGGACCCCGAACTTATTCTCCACTAATACCGATATAGTATGTCTCATTATGCCAACCCGTCGATCATCTTGTTTATCGCCTGGCCCGCCGGAACCATCGGCCAGACATTCTCCTCCGGCTCTATCCGGAAATCAACGAACACCGTGTTATCCGCTTCAATAGTCTTTTCAAGGGCTTTACGCACCTCGGATTTTTTGGTTACCCGTATGCCGATAGCCCCGTAACTGGCAGCCAGCTTCACATAATCGGGACTGGTGATCGGGGTATAGGAATAGCGTTTCTTATAAAATAACTCCTGCCACTGCCTGACCATTCCCAGGAATCCGTTGTTGAATATCAGCACCTTCACATTTATTTTATTGGCCACGCAGGTAGCCAGCTCCTGGATATTCATCTGTATAGAACCGTCTCCGGCGATATTGAAAACTTCTTTGTCTGGCCGGCCGACCTTGGCCCCGATCGCCGCCGGAAAACCAAAACCCATTGTCCCCAGGCCCCCCGATGAAATGAATGTGCGCGGGGTCAGATATTTATACCACTGGCAGGCCCACATCTGGCTCTGGCCAACCTCGGTGCAGATCACCGCGTCCCCTTTGGTCAGATCCCAAAGCTGCTCTAAGATATACTGGGGTTTAATAAGCTTGCCGGTATGTTTATAAGCCAAAGGATGTTTCTTCTTCCAGGCATCAACGGTTTTGAGCCAGGCTGCAGTATCAGGAGCCTTTTTTATCTGGTTGATCAAGGGCCCTAGAATATTTTTGGCATCACCTACTATAGGAACATCCACCTTCACATTCTTACTGATAGATGAAGGGTCAATATCAATATGGATCACCTTGGCGTAAGGGGCGAATGTATCCAGCCTGCCGGTCACCCGGTCATCGAAACGCGCGCCTATCGCAATGATCAGGTCCGATTCCATGGTAGCGTGATTGGCGTAAGCAGTGCCGTGCATGCCGAGCATGCCTAAGGATAGTTTATGCGTGCCGGGAAAGGCACCCAAACCCATAAAAGTCATGGTTACCGGCGCCTGGATCTTCTCTGCCAGCTCCCTTAACAAAATATGCGCCCCTGAAGTTATGATCCCTCCGCCGGCATAGATTATAGGTTTTTTGGAAGAGGATATTAATTTAGCGGCCTTCTTGATCTGCCCCGGGTGCCCTGAATAAGTCGGCTGGTAGCTGCGTATATCTATTTTTTCCGGCCAGATAAATTCTGTCTCCGCGCGCTGCACATCCACGGGAATATCGATCAACACAGGCCCCGGCCTGCCGCTGGATGCGATATAAAAAGCCTCGGCAATAGTACGCGCGAGGTCTTTTACATCCTTTACCAGAAAGTTATGTTTGGTTATCGGCCGGGTGATCCCGGTGACATCGGCCTCCTGAAAAGCGTCATTACCGATCAGATGGGTGCCCACCTGGCCGGTTATCGCTACCATCGGAATTGAATCCATGTAAGCATTGGCGATCCCG
>SCRK01000047.1 GCA_004298075.1 bacterium
GCTATGGGCGGAGGATATGGCCTGAATTACGGCGTGCCGCGGCCGACAACATTTTTCGCGGGCGATTTTGAAAACCTGATCATGCCTTCAATAGGCTTTGATTATAATTTTACGGATAAGCTTTGCGTAAGTTTGTATGGATATTACCTGAGGGCGTTTAACCGGCCGGTGGGAACTTCTGACGGCGAAGGGAAATACCTCTCCCGCGACCTGGGATGTGAAGCGGATCTTTATATTGATTATAAGGTAAGCAAACATTTGACGGTTGGTTTCCTGGGCGGGTGTTTTTTCCCGGGCAGGTTTTATAAAGAAAGGCGCGATGATGTGGATGGGAGCTTATTCAGCCCTTTTCTGCGCGGGGACGGCTCAGCGAATAACGCTTACCAGATCGAGTTTTACGCGGAGTTAAAATTCTAGGGCAAGGAGGAGAAATGGTTACCATTGAGGATTTCAGGAAAATTGAGTTAAGGATCGCCGAGATTAAAGAAGTGAATGACCATCCGAACGCGGATAAATTATTGGTTTTAACCTTGGATTTGGGTGACCGGCAGAAACAGGTGGTTGCCGGGATCAAAAGTTTTTATTCCAAAGATGAACTTTTGGGAAGGCAGGTGGTCCTGGTGGATAATCTGGAGCCCGCGGTATTGCGGGGAGTAGAAAGCCAGGGCATGATATTGGCAGGTTCGGATGAAAATATATTAGCGGTTATCAGCCCTGAGAAAAAACTTAAATTAGGGAGCGTTGTAAAATGATCAGGCAATTTGTGCCGCAGGAGTTTTGCCTTAAATGCCGTTCTTGCTGCCGCTTTAAAGAGGCAGATTCCGTCTGGAGCCCCTGCTTATTGGATGAGGAGATGCAGGGGCTGGTGGATAGGCCGGGGATACCCGCAGTTTCTATCTCCGCTGACCGGCGCATTCAGGTTGTGGTTGATCCCGCGGGCGCTGGATTTATTTGCCCCTTCCTTAATGCCTCGGATAACAAATGCCGCATTTACGATCAACGTCCCTTTGAATGCCGGCTTTATCCCTTCCTGATCAATCTGCGTAAAGGCAAAGTGCTCCTGACCGTTGATTTGAACTGTCCTTACGTAATTGAAAGAATAAATACCCCGGAGATGCGGGAGTATATTGCCTACATTTCTTCCTATCTTAACTCGCCGAAGCAGCTAAAAAATCTTAAAGATAACCCGCAGATCATCCAGGCTTATGAAGAGGTAAGAGAAGTTGCTGAATTAAGGCTGCCCCGTGACACTGAATAACCTGGCCCTAAAAGACCAAAAGCTGTTCAATAAATACCTTAGCTTGGCCAGGCATGAACTGGCGGCGTTTTCCTTTTCTAACATATACATCTGGAAGCCCCTCTTTGATATACGGTGGGTCTTGATCCGGGAGAACCTTTGCGTATTCTTTCGCGATAAGATCGGCTGTTTCATGTATCTTCCTCCTTTGGGGAAAGCGCCAAGCTTACCGGCTCTAAATCAGGCCTTTGAGATCATGGACGCTATTAATAAGAATAAGGATATCTCCCGTATTGAAAATGTTGAAGAGCCGGATCCGGCGTATTACCGCGCGTCAGGTTATCGCTGCAGCGACAAATATCCGGATTATCTTTGTTCGCGCAAGGACCTGGCGCTGTTAAAAGGGAATAAATTCAAATCCCAGCGTGCCTCCTATAATTATTTTGTCAAGCATTATGACTTTGATGTAAGAACGTTGCATCCGGCTGATAAGACGGGATGTTTAGACTTGTTTAATTCCTGGGTGGATGGCCGCAAGATGCAGTGCGGGGATGATATCTATTGCGGGATGCTCGAAGATAACCGCGCGGTGATCAAAGCGGCGCTGGCTGATTACAGGGACCTGGGTTTTGAGGGGATCGTCGTTAAAGTGAAGGAACAGATCAGGGGATTTACATTCGGATATAGGTTGAACAATGATACATTCTGCGTGCTTTACGAGATAACCGATCTTTCTATAAAGGGCCTGGCGCAGTTCATCTTCAGAAGCTTCTGTGAAGGGCTAAAGAGCTATAAATATATTAATATTATGGATGATTCGGGCTTGGATAATCTGCGCAAGGTGAAGCTTGCTTATAAGCCGTTACGGAGCCTCCCGGCGTATATCGTAACCAGATATGCATAAAGATATTGATGAAGTAGAATTTACTATATTCGATACCGAGACCACCGGGCTTAACTGGCAGGCAGGAGACCGCATAGTTGAGATCGCGGGTTTAAGATTCAAAGGCAGGGATAAGATCGCCACATTTTCCTCCCTGGTTAACCCGGGTTATCCAGTTTCCGAAGCTGCCTTCGCGGTAAATAAGATCACTCCCCGGATGCTCCAGGATGCCCAGCCACCCAAAGAGGTCATCCCGCGATTCCTGGAATTTATCCGGGGCAGCTGCCTTTGTTCATACAACGCGGAGTTTGACCTGGGTTTTCTGGATAATGAGCTTCAACTTATCTCTCTTCGTGCGCCTGACGATATGGTCGTTTTTGACGTGCTCACCATGGCCAGAAGGCTTATGCCGGGCTTGAGCCGATACGCGCTCTGGTTTGTAGCGGAGAAGCTGGGGGTTAAATCAAAACAGGAGCACCGCGCTTTTTCCGACGTGCAGATGACCTGGGAGGTTTTTGATAAACTAAAGATCGTTTGCCGGACCAAGGGGATAACTGATTTTGCCGGATTTTTGGGCCTTTTTGCTTTTAATCCTGGATTATTAGAAAGCTCTAATGAGCAGAAGGCCTCCAAGATCATGGAATGCATCGACCTAAAGGCGACATTAAAAATACGCTACATCTCTACGCAGAATGCCCAGGTAACCGAACGCCAGGTTATACCCAAAGAGATAAGGCAGGAGAGGGGGCATAAATATCTTGTGGGATATTGTTGTTTAAAAAAAGAGGAGCGCGTCTTTCGCATAGATAATATTTTGAGCCTTGAGATCG
>SCRK01000048.1 GCA_004298075.1 bacterium
AACGGCGATCACCTCGATCCAGCCGGTAAGGGATATCCCTCCGACAATAATAAAAATACCCACAAGGAAAAATGTGGTATCCCAGTCAAGCCCCTTCATTCCGGAGAGGATCGGCCTTTTATTGGCAAGCTTATCCCAAAGCAGGGCAATAATACCGAAGGCCATGCAGAGCTGCCCGGCTAAATAGCTGAAGCCGGTGTCAAGAAATGAGGATAAGGCCAAGAGCGCGATCAAGCTTACCAATAAGACAGTAGGCACCCAGGACTTCACCTTTTCAACCGCAACCAGCTGCACCTTTTCCCTGTGTTTCCTGAATATAAAATAAAGCACAAAGAAAGAAACTAAGGCCCCCAGCTCTACGGCAAAGAATATGCTGGGCCGGCCGTGATAAAAGAAGAAGTCCCCAAAATTCATTTTGGCAAAACCGCCTAAGAGCATGCTCGGCGGATCGCCGATCAAGGTTGCCGTGCCCTGAAGATTGCTTGAGACGGCAATAGCGATCATCATTTTGGTAGGGTTGATCTGTAGTTTTTTGGCTAAGGCCAGCGCGATCGGGGCGACGATCAACACCGTAGCCACGTTCTCCACGAACGCCGAGATTATCCCGGTCAATAAACAAATAAACAAGATCGACCAGGTGGTGCTCCTGGCCCTATCAACGATCACCTCGGCAAGATAAGCCGGAACCCTGCTCTGCATAAAAACATCGGCAATAGCCAGGGTGCCTACGAATATACCCATCACGTTCCAGTTAACCGCAAGGAACGCCTGCTTTAAAGATACGGCCTGGGTTAAAACAAGCAAAAGGCTCCCGGATAAAGCGACTATTGTTCGCCTGTACGGAAGGATTATAAAAAGCACATATGCGGACAGGAAAACAATCAATGATATGGTTTTGGGGCTCATAGCTTAAATGTTATCATAAACAGGAAAATCGCACAACTTATTTTGGAGCCTTGGGATTATTTTTCTTGATTTCTTGGCAAGTTCTTATATAATCCAGCTTATGAAGAAAAAGGGCCTTATTTTATTGCTGGCTGGCCTGATGTTGGCATCCCCGCAGGTAAGCCGCGCGGAAAAATCCCCCTCCAAAGCGCTTGAGGCAATTGAGCTGCTTACCGGCTTTGGCTGGAGCAAACTGCTTGAAAAAGGCAATTATCATGTTTTTCCCGTCCTTGTTGCGTTTGATTTCAACCTGAAACCCTTAACCCAAAAAATAAACTTCAACCCTAAAAGCCTGCTCCAGTTCCAGGTCGAGCCTTTCGCTTCCTTTATATCCAGCCCTGATAATAATTTTGAGACAGGCACAAATTTCTTTTTGAAGCTAGGATTCCTGCCGGAGACATCAAAAATCCAGCCTTATGTAAAAGCAGGCGCGGGGCTGGATTATATGACCATGCATAGCCGCGAGCAATCCACACAATTCAATTTTACCGAAACCGCGGGCGCCGGGCTGCATTATTTTTTTACGGATAAACTAGCCCTCACCCTGGAATACCGCTACCGCCACCTATCCAACGCCGCCATAAAAGAGCCGAACCACGGCATCAACACCCAATTCGGCCTGGCCGGATTAACCTATAAGTTTTAGGCCCCGCTATCCGGATTTTAGCTTAGGCTGATCAGGAGTATCCCCACGATGATCGACCCGGTGCCCAACCAGCGCAAAGAGGTGATCTTTTCTTTCAGAACAAACCTGGAGGCAAGGGCGATAAAAATATAATGCATGCTGTCGGCGGAAAAGGCAAAGTTAAGCTCGGCCTTTGAAAGCACGATCAACCAGATACAGAGAGAGAGCAAGCTAAATACAAGACCAATCCACAGCCGGGGCTTAATAATCAGCTGAAAAATAAATTTAAAGATCTTTATGGTATTAAAGGGAGGCGAAAAGCTTAACGAATCTACAGCGGATTTTAAAAACAGCTGGTTTATGGTATCGCATAGGCTGGTGAAGGCGATAAGGGAAAGAATGACCAACAACCCTTCTCTCATTTGTCCTGTGTGATCCTTTCTTTACTGCTCAAAGATACCAAGACAACCCCCGCAAGAATGAAGAATATCCCCAACCACCTTAAAAGAGCAATTTTCTCATGTAGAAAGATTATGGAGACTAAGGGAACCAGTACATAGCTGAAGCTGGCGATAGGCACAGCTACGCTTAGGTCTATCCTGGAGAGGACTGTGGACCAGATGATAAATACCGTAACTACTGTCAACAGGCCGGCCCATAAGAAGGGGGAGGAAAAGGCCGCCCTAAGAAAAACCAGGCTGCTTGACAGGCCGGTCACAACAAACCCCTGCTCGGCTAAAGCGCTTTTCTTGAAAAAGAACTGTATCGCCGTCTCAAGTATATCGCTGGCAATAAGCAGCAATAGTATGTTAAGCGTGATCTTTTTCTTAAACATGAGGCTTATTCCCTGATATCTTCATCAAAATTATCGGGTTTTAATAATACTATCAACAATTTAAGCAAAAGATTAGAAATATAATTCCTGTGCTTTAAATAGGCAAAAAGCGCGATCAGCCTGCCGCCTAACCTTAGTTTAAGCTCATAGTCAGTTTGCCCGGGAAAATAATAGCGCAGA